>JBGPYG010000085.1:0-11027 GCA_041493085.1 Pyrinomonadaceae bacterium
CGCAACGCGAAGCAAAGAGTTTGCGTTGCAAGCGCGAACCCATGCGGCGGACGGAGCGGGCGTTGGCGGCGCAGTCGGCGGTGTTGTCGGCGCTGTGTTAGCGGCGATCGTGGCGGTTGGCAGCACGATTATTCTGCCGGGTCTGAACCTCGTGATTGCCGGACCGATCGCGGCCGCGCTCGCGGGCGCTGGTGCAGGTGCAGCGACGGGTGGCGTCATCGGGGCGCTAATCGGTGCGGGCATACCCGAGTATCGCGCCAAGGTTTACGAAACGGGACTACTCAGTGGCGGCATCTTGTTGGGAGTTGAAGCGAAGTCAGACGAGGAAACAGATAAGCTGGAAGAGCTGCTCGAGGCCCTGGGGGCCGAACACGTTCGCGCAGAGTAGGTCGGCGCGGGATTCAAGGGCAAGGTATCAAAAAAGGGCTTACGACGAGTGATACGTCGTAAGCCCTACGTGTTAGCTGAGCTGGAAAGCCTCAAAAGCGGGCTGCCCGCTGGAAACTCGCGAACTATTTGCGAACTGATTCGCCGATGTCTTCAATCGCCTCGCCCACATTGCGCTTGACCTTGCCGAAACCCTCCTGGACTTTGCCGCCTGCGCGATCTGCAGTGCCCTCGTCCTCGAGGTCCCGGTCGTTGATTACACGGCCTACAGTTTCTTTGGCTTTCCCTTTTGCCTGATCAAATTTTCCTTCAAGCTCGTCTTTGTTTGGTAAACCCATTCGATCCTCCTTTGCTTATTCCTTACGAGAATAGCTCCCGCGTTAGTACACTTTCGTCAGGTAGTGCAATGCGTGTTCCTCAAAAGAAGGCGCGGCATTTTGACCGACTGAACGCGAACTGAGGCGCTGACGCTGAACTGACAACTGACTTGGGGGATTAAGAGCTTTGAGAAATAACGCGAGGCTGCTCATGCGTGTACGCTTCGGAGACTGCACTGCTTGATCTTAGGACAAACTAAGCAATGCGAATTGATAAAGCTCGGCGGCTTGCGCAATCGCTGCTTCGCACAGCTTAACTATTCTTCCGAAGCTTCGGTCCCCTTCACGAATCTATCGCTCTTCTCGCAGATAGGTAAGCGAACCTCAAAGCGAGTGCCCTCGCCAGGCTCGCTGACAACCACGATCTCGCCTTTGTGACGCGTGATAATACCGTGAGAGGCGGAAAGGCCCAGGCCACTACCGAGTTTTCCTTTGGTAGTGAAGAATGGTTCGAAAATTCGTGAGGCAGTTTCCGCAGGCATGCCGCATCCGGTATCGGCGACCCAAAAACAGCCGCTTTCGATTTCCGCCCGCGCGCCGATTTCCATTACGCCGCCCTCAGGCATTGCGTCTACGGCGTTGAAAATCAGATTGAGTACGACCTCACGCAGCTCAGCCTGTTCGCCCATTACGTAGACCGGCCCATTGCCCTCAGCCTTAACCTCGATCGTGCCCTTCCTCGATTTGCTCTGCCACTTCGGTCGAGCGATATCGATGCTGGAAGTAATGAGGTAACCCAATTCAACTGGAGCAAACTCACTTGACGAGTCACGGCGTGCGAACTCAAGTATCCGGCGCAACGTCTTGGTACCGTCTTCTACTGCGTTTGTGATCACTTGCAAACTCTTTGACGACGCCTCATCAGTGGCATTCCTTAACAGAAGTTGGGCGCGGCCCTGGATCACGGTCAATGAGTTGTTCAGATTGTGCGCAACGCCCGCTGCCAACTCCCCGACAGCACGCAATTTGTCCGACTGCGCCATCAACTCGTGCTCGCGCTTTCGGTCAGTGATGTCACGCAAGAAAACCAGCGCGCCATCAATCTCACCGTTTTTCCACAGCGGCGACGTGTGGGCTTCGGCGTAGCGAGTAGAGCCGTCGAAGCGGGTCAAACGTACTTCATACTCGGTGTCTTCGCCTGCCAGCGTGCGGTGCAAATTCTCCTCAGTTAGTGCGCGAGAATCGGCGGAGACGATGTCAATAAAACTGCCGCTGGTCGACATCGGGAGCTTGAAAGCTTCGGCGCGCTCATTCATCCAGGTGATTCGCCCCTCGCCGTCAAGCGCATAGATCTCATCGGGGGTGCGGTCGGCGATGCTGGCGATAAAGGATTTGTGCGCGATTGCTTCAGCCTCCGCGCGACGAAGGTCAGAGATGTCGCGGGCAATAACGAGAGCGGCTGGTTCTACATCGTCTCCGGCGCTGAGTGGCTCGACGATTAGGGAGATCGAGTTGTTACCTTCCGGGCCTGCCAGGATTTCAACTTCTACCTTCTCGTGAGTTTGCAGGGCGCGATCAACCACACAGCCATCAGCGCCTTCGACGCGCCAAAACATCTCGCAGCAAGCCCGCCCTTTCTGGAGCTCGCCATCCTGTAATCGCGCGGCCGCAGCATTGGCCTTGACCAGCAACCGGTCACCTCCAAAAAGGAACACAGCGTCAGGCAACACCTCAAAGGCTGCGATAAGCAGGCGCCCTTTGGTGTCCTGACTCATCAGCGAAGAGTCATCAAGCATATCTTGCAGTAGGGTATTCGAATCTTGGGGTTGCATTGGCTTTTGGTGGGACTAAAGGAAAGCTAAGCGGGCCAGCCCTGAGTGGGCGTGTTCATAGTAGCAAATTCAGGGATTGGCCGGCCAGAGAAATTGTGACCCCACAAATAATCAGGGCGTGTTCCCCGACAGGAACACGCCCGAACTACGTGGGTTAGTTGCCCTTTCGTTAGAACTGCAACCGAGCAGCCAACTGAACCTGGCGCTCGCGGAAAAGGGTGCTGTCAGCGCCGGTGACTGAAGCGAAGCCACTGGGTCCACTACTAAAGTTGAGTAGCGGGCAGGGGCTGGCTAGCGTGCCTGTGCTGCAAATAGAATAAATCCCGGCGCTCACGGTGGTAACCTGGGTGCGATTGAAGAGGTTGAATCCCTCAGCCAGCAATTCCAGCTTCGTGTTCTCGGTTATGCTGAACCGTCGCGAGATTCGCATGTCGAGGTACCAAATCTTCGGCTGTTTGAAGAAGTTGCGTGGCACCAGCGCGAACCGGGTTGAGCCTCCTGATCCATTAACGCCGCCGCCCTGGGTCGCTGTACCCGGAGCGAAACCAAAATTGCTACCCGCTCCTGTTGCACTGCCGCCGGGACTCACAGTGCCGGAAACAGTGGCCGTGTAGCGCGCTCCCGAGAAGGAGTTAAAGATGGGGGCAAACGTCCAGCCATTAAGTATCGTTCGAGATGCATGACTGCCACCTTTGAATTGAGTGTTGTAAACCACACTCGCAACAAACTTCTGTCTGCGATCGAAAGCCGACAAACCATTTTCGCCCTGTTGGTCGAACGCATTAAAGGGAAGGTTGCTCGAGGTGAAAGTGACTGAACTCTGTCCGTTGTCATATGCTCGCGACAAGGTGTAGTTCATCTGGAATTGCAACCCGTTCGTCAGGCGTCGATTCGCTTGCAGCACCAGCGCATGGTACTTCGAAAACACGTCGCTGCGAATTTCTGTAATCGCACCGAAACCTGGGATCGGCCGCGCACCCAGGAAGAGGGGTAGGCGCCATTGCCGTCCATCAAACGGGCCGCCAACGGCGGTGAACGTTCCGCTTGCTGTCGGTGGACTCAAATTAGTATCCACGAAGTTAGGCAGCGAATTCGCGAAGCTCGCCAGATACGAAGCCGAGACCACCGTGTTGCGCGCAATCTCTCGCTCAAAGATCACGTCGAGCTGATGAATCTGCGGCAACTGGAACTTCGGAGAGAAGTACTGCACCGCGGGGGCCACGAGCGTTCCTGCCGTTAACAGGTTCGGGTAAAGCGGTGCGGCTGCAGAGGTGGCAGCCAGAGTAACCTGACGCTGTCCCTGGTCAATGCCTACACCGGTGTTGACTAGCGCATTGTAAGTGGTGGAGTTGATTACGCGACCATAGTAGATGCCCCAGCCACCGCGAATACTGGTCTTGCCGTCGCCATTAACGTCGTAGGCGAAGCCAACGCGAGGACCAAAGTTGTTTCTATCGTTCACGGAGATCCTCGTCTGCGGCAGAATCGGATTAACGTTAACTGCCTGTGGGTTTCTTTGGTATTCGTAACGCACGCCAAGGTTAAGCGTCAGACGCGGGCTAACCCGCCAGTCGTCCTGGAGGAAGTAGTCCAAGTCGGTAGTCTTCATCGTTAAGCCAAATACGCCGAGTCCCTGGTTGAAGTTACCGCCGTAACACTTACCACGCGTTCTCGTGCTGCTGTAGCACGGGGAGGCTGCGGGAAGCGCTGAGAGAAAGTTTGTGTAGTCGATGATGAAGTCGTTCAACCCACCGTAATAGCCCGCCGCGTTGGTGCCGCCGGTGTAATTAAACTCGCCACCTGAAAAGCGCAGGTTGCTGATGATGTCCTTGACCAAGTTAATGTCGCCGCCAAACTTCAACGTATGGCTACCCTGGGTGAGCGTTATGGTATCGGCAAACTGCCAACGGCGCTCATCCGGAAATGCCGGACGCTCGAGGAACTCCGGTATTCCGAAGGAGAAGCCATTCGTAATGAAAGTCTGAGGCGAGCGGCCGCCGAGCGAGTTGGTCGGTTCGCCAGGAAGTGGCGGCTGACTGCTTTGGAATTCGTTATCACGGCCCCACTGAAAGCGGAACTCGTTAATTAACGTATTCGAAATCGTTGAGGCGAGGCGCAAATTCAGCGAATCGATGTTCACACCATCGTCGCCGAAGTTGTCTCTGGCTCGAAGGTTGATCGCCTGGGTTTGAATGCCCGCAGGTGAGAGCCAGCGAAGACGATTGTAGGTTGCAGTGAACGTGTTTTTGCTGTTCAGGTTCCAATCAATCTTGGGCAGAAACAGCCGCTGATTTCCCTTGCGGGGCACCTCACCCGAAATGCCGTTAAGGAAGTTGAGTGCATTGTCGATCTGAGCGGTTGTCAAACCCTTGCCAGTTCCCAACGAGCCATTGCGGTTTACGCTGCCAGTAGTTCCAGGATACACGGGACATTGGGCCAGCGTTCGCGCGGCACCAGCCGGAGCTGTCAAGAGACATCGATCCGCGCGGTTCAGAAAGTCCAAAGCTGTGTATGTGGAAACGCCGGGAAAGTTGCGCCTTTGTTCGTCGTAGCTGAAGAAGAAAAACGCTTTATCTTTGGCGATTGGTCCGCCGATGGTTCCCCCAAACTGATGGCGTACGTCAACCGGCTTGAACGCAACTGGCGTGAAGACACCGCCGATATTTTGCGTAATGAAGCTACGCGGGTTGCGGGTGCCCCACTTGTTGTTGCGCTGGAAGTAAAAAACATCACCGTGAAAATCATTGGTTCCGCTCTTCGTCACCGCGTTCACCACGCCGCCGGCTGACCGGCCATACTCGGCTGAGTAGCTCGAGGTGTTGACCTGGAACTCGCGGATTGCGGACTGGCTTATTGAGTAGCTGATGCGCGTGCGGCCGCGTTCTTCGGCGAAGAAAGCCTGGTTGTTATCGCCACCATCGATGGTGTTGTTGTTCAACAGGCCGGAGATCCCGCGGAAGCTGATCAAGCCAAAGGTGCCATCGGGGACGGCGCCCGGCGTGAGCAAAGCAAAATTAGACCAGCGGCGGCCATTGATCGGCAGCTCGTTGATTGAGGTCTGATTGATGTTGCTCGAAAAGTCCTGTTGCGACGTATTAATCACCGGAGCTTCGGAGGTTACCTCGACGGTTCCACCCGAGACAGGCCCAATGGAGAGAGCCGCATTAATGGTCGTCTCGCGGCCAATCTCGACCGTCACCTTTTCCTGAGTGTAGGAACTGAATCCCGTCCCATTGATGGTGACGGCATAGGTGCCTGGTTGCAGCCCCGCAACTTTGAACCGACCCTGGTCGTCCGTGGTCGCAGTGTCTTCCTTATTCGTTCCGGTGTTTCGCACCGTCACGGCTGCGTTCGGCACAACTTCTCCGTTCGGGTTACTAACGACACCACCGATGGCGCCAGTCACGGTTGACTGCCCAAAAGCGATCGCGCTCATCCCGAGAATAAACGAGAGAACGAAAGAGAGCTTCACAAATTTCGACATACGGGGGAACTCCTTAAGCATGAGATAACGTTGAAAGAGTCTGCGCGACCGAGTGGGCGCAGGTTGCGACCTTTTGAATCGAAGCAAATGGAAATTATGTCAATCAAGAAGGAAAGTAACGATCAGTAAGAAGACGCGAACTTTTACCACGCTTGCCAGCCTTTGCGCAAGCGCGATACGTGATTAAGTCAAGCAAATCCACTGTTGCTGCTCTAATTCTGGGAAGGCATACCTGACTGACTGCATCGCAATTTCATTCGCAAGACGTATGCCGAATCACGCCCAGAGTCGGGTACGGAGTTTATTGCCCACTTTTCAACACTTAATACAGTGTTTGGGCTTCGGCCACTGTAAAACTCAGCCGAGAATTTGGATAAAATCGGAAAATCAGGAAATCCGCGGCGACCCTCTATCAGGGAGACCCAGTCGCCGCTTATGAGTCTGCCAGTCCTCACTGCTTAGCTTATCGCCGTCCCTCCGGCTCAGACTCGTTCCACGATCATCGCAATCCCTTGTCCGCCGCCTATGCACGCGGTCGCAAGTCCGTATCGGCCCCCTCTGCGGTGTAACTCGTGCAAGACTGTGATGACCAGACGCGTCCCCGTCGCACCCAGCGGATGGCCGAGCGCAATCGCGCCGCCGTTTACATTCGTGCGAGAGCGATCCAGCCCCAACTCCTTCTCAACTGCCAAATACTGGGCAGCAAAAGCTTCATTAACTTCGACCAGATCAATGTCGGAAAGTTTGAGGCCCGCTTTATCCAACGCCTGGCGCGTTGCCGGCACGGGTCCAATTCCCATTATCTCGGGCTCAACACCCGCATATGCCCAGCTAACAATTCGGCCCACGGGTTTAGCGTTCCTTCGTTTTACGTATTCTTCTCCGCAGACAATCAGCGCCGCAGCGCCATCAACGATCCCCGAAGCGTTCCCCGCTGTTACAAAACCGTCCTTCGCGAAAGCCGGTTTTAACTTTGCCAGGCCTTCCAGAGTTGTCTCGGGTCGCAAATGATCGTCAGCGTCAAAAACAACGGTGGACTTGCGAGAGGCAACTTCCACCGGCACGATCTCTTCGGCAAAGTAGCCGGCATCTTTAGCTCGCTTCGCTTCCTGCTGCGAGCGCAGGGCGTACTGGTCCTGTTCTTCGCGTGTGATCTCAAACTTGCGCGCAAGATTCTCGGCCGTTCCAGCCATGGGTGTGTTGCAGTAAGTATCGAGCAGCGCCACCATCAAGCTGTCCTCGAGTTTGCCTCCGCCCAGCGGGAACCCTGAGCGCGCGCCACGGATAACGTGCGGCGCCTGCGACATCGATTCCATTCCGCCGACCAACGCAGTTTGAGCCTCACCAAGCTGGATCATTTGCGCGCCGGAAATGATTGATTGAATGCCGCTGCCGCATAACCGATTAACGGTCAGTGCCGGGCGATCAAATGGCACGCCCGCCTTTAGGGCCACGTGTCGTGCGCCATAGATGGCATCGCCGGAAGTCTGTAGCGCGTTGCCTATCACAGTGTGATCGATATCTTCGGGCGCGACACCGGTGGCATCCAAAACCCCTTTTGCCGCGGTCGCTCCCAGATCAATTGCTGAAACATCTTTCAAGGCACCGGCATATTGACCCATCGCGGTACGCTTGCCGCCCAAAATGAAAACATCCTTCGACATTGTTACTTACGACTCCCTTGTCTGAATTTGGCTAGCGTTAACAAACGAAAAAGCCTAACAGACGGAAATGACTCGGTCAATTTAGACTGATTGTCGCGGCTGATTTTGCGTTGTCGGCAGGAGGGTTATTCAACGAAGCGATGGCGCGCGCGATAGCGGTGTAGCAGTTCCTCTAAAAATCCTTCGTAGGTAAAGGTCGCGAGATCATACGTGGGGCGAAGCTTGTACATAAGTGGTAGGGCCACACGCCAGGCCATCCATTGCCGCGCCATGTCTGCCAGATCCCAGCGGCGACGCAAAAAAGTTTCCACCACTTCGATTTCAGATTCGGTCAGGACATTCAACTCGGCGACAAAATCTACCGGCTTGAACGATCGTCGCAACGCGGGATCACTCACCGGCGAAGCAAACACCTCGGCAAAAGCCGGCGCCTCCGCCTCACGCTCGCGCACGACGACAGTTCCGGCAACCATGTCGCCGACGCGTTGGTCAGACAAACTAATAAAAACCGAAATCAAGCCGATGGAATAAAACGGCGCGGGCATCATGTCCAGAGTGCGCAACAAATTTCTTACCGCCGCTTCCCAAAATGTCACCGGGCGACCGTCTTCACGAATAACGCGAAGCTTGAGCCAGCGCTTGCCCGGAGTTTGACCGTTCCAAATCCATTCGAAAAAAGCGAAATAGGAGGAGAGGATTAGAAACACGATGATAATCAAAACTGCTTTTACCCACTTCGGCGCGTTGGCAAACTGATCACCCAGGCTTGAATAATTCGCGATTAAGGTAAGCGCGATCGCCATCACGACGATGGTGAGCACTTGCAAAGCATGGTCGATCGCACAGGCGAGAAAGCGGTTGCCAATCGAAGCCAGCGCGAAGTGGAGCGGCACGCGCTCCGGCGTCTCGATTATCAGAATGTCTTCAGTGGCTAGGGTTGCAGACATTGGAACCACAAGGGAACCTGCGCGTTAGTGGCACGATTACGCGAGAGCCAATCCATGGCTCCGAAACGGAATAAAGTCTGACCGATTAACAGTAGCTAGACGGGCGTCGCAACGCACTGCCACTGCAGCAATCTGGCAATCCGCGAGACTGCGTGAACGGCGGCCAGTCGCATTGAATAGTTCCGCCGCCTTCTGAGCGTCTGAAGCGAGAAACGGTTCGGGCGCCGGAAAAAGCGTTTGGGCCAAAGCCTCATCCGTGGGGGTTAACGGTCCACAAAGAAACTCGCTCCAACTGATGGAGCTGATGCCCAGGGCCTCTCCGTCTCTACGCCATGTCTGCAATTTTGCTTCTGCTGCAGAGTTAGGAACGAGTCCCTGTATAAGAAAGTTGGTGTCGAGGTTAATCATCCGCTACTAGCGGCGCGCTTCTCGGACGGCGTCTTGCCACTCGGCAGCCTTAGCCGGCGTTAGATTAAGGCTCCGCTGCAACTCCTTGAAAGTTTCCAACCAGCATTCGCTTTCTGACGAACCAGTTATAGCAGTAGCTTGGCCTTCGGCCGCTAAGTCAGCTTCAACCTCTTCACGATTCGCGTGATAGTGGGCTAGGGCCGTATAAACCTGAGCCAGGGTTAGGTGTGGATATTGATCGGCGATCTCTTCAGCATCGAATCCTTGTTTGTATAAGGCGGCGATCTGATTGATCGTAATGCGTGTACCGTCAATGCGCAGGCGTCCGCCACAAACGTCAGGTGAGCTAACTAGTAATGTGCCTATTTCGGTGCTCATAAGATCAACAACCCTGCTCAAATACTGAACCGCCATTTGGATCACGTCAAGATATGGGGGTAAGCTCAGGGGCTTTCATCATCCGCATTCTCATCCTTCTTGACACCTTTCTCCTCTTGGGTCTGCTCGTAGAAGCTTTGGCCAATGGCACCACGCAGGCGGAATTTTCCGAATCGCCTCTTTCCTACCTGAACAAGTACCGTATCGCCAAGGTTCGTCAAAGGAACCTCGAAGGTCACATCAGTGATACGTTCACCGTTTATCCGGACTGCTCCGTCTTGGATCAATCGACGAGCCTCCGTCAGAGAACTGGCAAAAGAAGGCACTTCTACGAGCAGTCTGGGGAGCTTGTACTGCGCGTACGGGACCCACCATTCTTCGATGTCTTCCGGCACCTGCTTGCCCCGAAATATGCGATTGAATTCTTCCTCAGCAGCCTCGGCGTCTTTCATTGAGTGAAAGTCAGCGATAATCCCCTTCGCCAACTCGGCTTTGATATCGCGCGGATTACGTTCACCATTCTCTGCTGACTTACGAAGCGCACCGATTTCGTTAACCGTCACGTCAGTCAGCAACTCATAATAACGCCACATCAGATCATCGGAGATCGACATTACCTTGCCAAAGATCTCCGCCGGTGGTTCGTTGATGCCGATGTAATTCCCGAGGCTCTTCGACATCTTCTGCACGCCGTCAGTGCCTTCCAACAGCGGCGTGATCACAGCGACTTGCGCCTCCTGCCCATACTCGCGTTGCAGGTTCCGGCCCATTAGCAGATTAAACTTTTGGTCGGTGCCGCCGAGCTCGACGTCTGCTTCCAGTGCGACTGAGTCGTAAGCTTGCGTTAACGGGTAGAGCAGCTCGTGTAAGGAAATGGGCTTCTCTTCCGATAGTCTCTTGGCGAAGTCATCGCGCTCCAACATCTGCCTGACGGTGACGTGCGCTGCAAGACGCACGAAACCGTCCGCGCCAATTTTTCCCATCCATTCAGAGTTGAAGCGAATCTCAGTCTGGTCGGGATCGAGCAGCTTGAAAATCTGTCGTTTGTAAGTTTCGGCGTTCGCGTTAATTTCTTCGCGCGTGAGCTGCGGCCGCGTGGCGCTCTTCCCTGAAGGATCGCCGATCAGTCCGGTGAAATCGCCAATCAGGAAAATCACCGTATGGCCCAATTCCTGAAACGCGCGCAGCTTGCGAATGACAACCGTGTGACCGAGATGAATGTCGGGCGCGGTGGGATCTGCTCCAAGCTTAACCCGCAGAGGCTTTCCAGTCTTCGCCGACTTCTCCAGTTTGGCGCGCAACTCCGCTTCACGAATGATCTCCGTAGTTCCCTTGCGCAAATATGCGAGTTGCTCGTCGACTGTCATATTTCAATTCTTGCGCAAAACTCGCCGACCGGCAATATCATAATTCCCGCTGACAACCAGAGCCAGAGCTTCCGGGTACAATTGATGTTCCTGTTCAAGTATGCGCGCCGCAAGAGTTTCCTCAGTGTCACTATCAAAAACAGCAACCACCCGCTGTCCAATGATTGGACCGCCGTCCAGAGTTTCATCAACAAAGTGAACCGTGCAGCCGGTCCACTTGACGCCGTGTTCAAGGACCTGGCG
>JBGPYG010000352.1:0-4471 GCA_041493085.1 Pyrinomonadaceae bacterium
GGATGTTTTGGAAATCGGCCAGTGACGTCTTCTTGATCACGCCCTTGCGCGTGACCATCACCACATAGCGGCCCTCAGCGAAGTCACGTACAGGGACAACGCCGGCAAGTTTGCGATCTGAAGGAATATTAATCAGGTTCACTACGGCTTTGCCGCGTGCCGACGCTGCCGCATCCGGAACCTCGTGGACTTTCAGCTTGTAGACCATGCCGTCGTCAGTGAAGATCATGATGTAGGCATGCGTGGAAGCGATGAAGAGGTGCTCAACGTAATCGCTACCCTTGGCGGCGGCGCCAAATCGACCCTTGCCACCACGCCCCTGACGCTGATAGGTCGTAATCGGCGTGCGCTTGATGTAGCCGCTGTTGGTGACGGTGATTGCAACATCTTCGTCGGCAATCAAATCCTCAATCGAGAACTCCACACCCTCATCGATAATCTCTGTCCGGCGGCCGTCGCCAAATTCTTTCTTAACCTCTTCGAGCTCAATGCCAATCACGCGTCGTAGCGAACTTTCATTGGCCAGAATCTCTTCCAACTCGGCGATGAGCTTGATGATCCCTTCATACTCGTCAGTAATCTTCTGGCGCTCCAAAGCCGACAGGCGGCGTAACTGAAGATCGAGGATCGCCTGTGCCTGTATTTCCGAAAAACCGAGACGCTCCATCGTCTTTTGTAGTTTTCCCAGGTAGGTCTTGAGCGTAGTATCCGAAGGAACTCCCTTCCAGGTTTTCACTTCGCTCATGGTCTTCATCTGGCCGGTCAGCCATTGTCGCGCTTCATCCACTGAGCGCGAGTTCCGTATCAGCGTGACGATGTAATCCAGCGTATCAATCGCCTTGGTCAAGCCTTCCAGAATGTGCGCGCGCGCCCTGGCTTTCCGCAGCTCGTATTCCGTTCGCCGGCGCACCACTTCGCGACGGAAGTCGATGAAGCACTCGAGCATCTGCTTCAGGTTTAGAACGCGCGGCTGGCCGTTTACGATTGCCAGATTGATCACGCCAAACGAAGACTGCATCGGCGTCAATTTGTAGAGCTTATTGAGAACAACTTGCGGCACCGCGTCCCGCTTGAGCTCAACAACTATACGCATGCCGGTGCGGTCCGACTCGTCGCGCAGATCAGAAACTCCGTCGAGCTTTTTCTCGTTGATTAGTTCGGCAATACGCTCGATCAAGCGGGCTTTGTTTACCTGGAATGGAATCTCAGTGATCACAATCGCATCGCGTTCCTGGGCGCCGCGTCCAATGCGGTCGATACCCGCGCGCGCGCGCATCTGGATTATTCCGCGGCCGTGACGGTAAGAGTTCCGGAGTTCCTCCCGGCCATAGATGAAGCCGCCCGTGGGAAAGTCGGGGCCGGTTACGATTTTCATGAGTTCTTCGACGTCGATATCCGCATTGCGCAGCAGGGCTATCGTGGCATCGACGATCTCGGTGACGTTATGGGGCGGAATTTTCGTCGCCATCCCTACCGCAATTCCATCCGAGCCGTTTATCAGCAGGTTTGGAATGCGCGTGGGCATTACTTTTGGCTCGCTAAGAGACTCGTCGTAGTTTGGCTGAAAATCGACCGTCTCTTTTTCAAGATCCGCAAGCATTACATTCGCCACGCGCGCCATGCGAATTTCCGTGTAGCGCATGGCTGCAGCGGCGTCGCCGTCCACTGAGCCGAAGTTTCCCTGACCATCGATTAACGGATAGCGCATGGAAAAATCCTGCGCGAGACGAACTATCGTGTCGTAAACCGCCGTGTCGCCGTGCGGATGGTACTTACCGATCACGTCACCGACGATGCGCGCGCTCTTCTTGTAAGGCTTGTTGTAAGTGTTGCCGAGTTCATGCATCGCCCACAGCACACGGCGGTGAACTGGCTTGAGCCCGTCGCGGACATCCGGCAAAGCGCGCCCAATGATCACGGACATCGCGTAGTCGAGATAGGAACGCCGCATCTCGTCTTCGATATTTATATGATTGCGTTCAGAAGTTGTTTCCATCCCGTTGACCTTTCCAGTACAATCCGCCCGCAGTTGGCTTTGCTGTTAAACTTGTGCGCCGGCGCGCTGGGAACCGAATTTCATCATTCGCTTGTTATTAAAGTCGTTTTGAAGTGAGCTCCTTCGCGCCGGATTTATGCTCCGAATGGTCAAGCGAGAAGCAACTCAAAGGGCCGAGAAAAGTAAGAGTTATTATAGCCTGGGCCTGTGGTGTTTGGCAAACGCAAAATGCTTCGAAACCCTAGTAAAATCAATGGCTTTGACGGTAAACTAACTTTGAGAAAGGTAATCACGCGAGCGGGTGGAAACGACTGGTAATCCTGGCTGAATCGGGGGAGCCCGACCCCCAAATCTTGATGACTGAACAGCAAAATCCTAAGCGCATTCGCGAGCGATTGAAACTCAAACTGCCCGTTCGCGTACGATGTCGAGAGACGGCGGATACGGAGTGGACTGAAATCACCCGCCTCGTCGACGTCACGCCCTTTGGCGCCGGCTTCACTTTGAAACGACCGATCGAACGAGGTCGCCTGCTGCACATGACTATTCCTATGCCGCAACAGTTGCGGGTGTTTGATCATACCGAGGACCAATACAGAGTCTGGGCACTGGTGCGTTATGTGAAACCGACGGCGCCGCCTGGCAGCCAAACAACTATCTTCGATGTTGGCGTTGCTTTTATCGGGAAACAAGCGCCGCGGAGCTATCAGGAAAACCCGTGGAAGCGCTATGAGATTGGGAATATGACACCTGATCAGCTAAGCGTAGTTGAAGACTTGGCGCCAACGGAGTCGACGTCATCGGATAAGAGAACTTACACACGCCACAATATTCCGGTTGATATGTTGATTGAAACTGTCAACGAAAAGGGAGAAGTCGATCTTAGTGAGCATACGGTAGCGGAAAATATCAGTGAAAAAGGTGCGGCGATTTATACGACGCTTTCTCTGCCAACAGGTCGTTTTATTCGATTGACTAGTGAGCAATACAGATTGTCGGTGTATGCAGCGGTGCGCGGCCACAGCGTGGGACCGACGGGCATGCCACGCATTCATGTGGAGTTTATCGATCGTGAGTGGCCGCTTTAAGATTTGGAGTGGCGGATTCCGGAGCCGGCAATTAGATGTGCGTCTCTCCAGCCACAAACTGTTTCGACCCTATCTTTAGTTAACCTACCCAGAGCACGTGAGCAATTCAGAAACACTAGCGAAGGATAAAGCTGCTGCTGGATCGAAGCGCGCTGAGTCGTCATTGCCGCAATGGTTTATCAATCTGGTGCGGCCTGCGATCAGCTTTGGCAGTCGTGTCTGCTGGCGACTGGAGCACAAAGGGGTCGAAAACATTCCTGTTAACGGTGGGCTAATAATTGCTGCGAACCACCAAAGTTATGGCGATCCTTTTTGGCTATCGATACCAGTAAGGAGACCTATTCGTTATCTCGCCTGGAGCGAGGCCTTTTCGTGGCCCGTGGTTGGAAAGGCTATAAGGCTGCTGGGCGCCTGGCCTCTTCAGGTTGAGGGGAGTGACCCAGCGGCGATTCGTCGTTCATTAATGTGGCTCCGCGATAGCGGCGTGATTGTAATTTTCCCGGAGGGCGGGCGCGGGCGGTCTGATGGTTCGATGGTGCGAATGAAGGGGGGTGCGGTGCGAATGGCTTTAGAGGCTGGCGTTCCGATTCTTCCAGTAACGATTCGTGGGGCCAATCGCGTTTGGCCAGCCAGCAGCTTGTTTCCTCGGCCTGGCAAAGTTGAGATTACGTACCACCCAGTTTTTCACGTCGAGCAACTACCGGGAGAAGAGCCGCGAGCTTGCGCTCGTAGGGAAACAGGAAGACTGGCTGAGATTATCGGGTCGGCTGTTTAGGCTAGCCTTTAGCTCGTCTCCAGCACTCGCATCATGTCGTTGTGAACGAGCCCATTGCTGGCAAGCACTTTTGGCGTGTAGATATCGAGCGGCCTACCCTTGAAATCCGTGACCATCCCGCCTGCTTCTTCGATTAGCAGCACGCCTGCAGCGACGTCCCAGGCTTTTAAGCCATCCTCCCAAAAACCATCGAAACGTCCGCAAGCGATATAGGCGAGATCGATTGCCGCCGAGCCGTCGCGTCTGACGGCCTGGGCCTCCATCGTGAAGTTTGCAAAGTCGCGCGCAAAGTTTGGTCGCTCACGAACGTTGTAAGGAAAGCCGGTACAGAGCATCGCGCTGTTTAAGTCTTCCACCGTAGACACGCGCATGCGTCGTCCGTTTAAAGTTGCGCCCTGGCCTCGCTCGGCAGCGAACATTTCGTCGCGCGTGGGATCGTAAATCACAGCAATTTCGATTGCGCCCGCGCGCTCAAGAGCGATGGAAACGCAAAAGCAGGGGTAGCCGTGAGCGTAGTTCGTCGTGCCGTCAAGCGGATCGATGATCCACTTCCACTCGCTCTTCCCCGTCACCATCTCAATCCCCTCAGTGGCGCCCGACTCCTCAGCCAGA
>JBGPYG010000107.1:0-9847 GCA_041493085.1 Pyrinomonadaceae bacterium
GCTTTCGACCGCTTCAACGCCTGGAGATCGGTGTTCGCAACGAGGAATTCGATGCCCTCGATGCCGGCTTCGATCATACGGTTAACCGCGTTACCGCCCCCACCACCGATACCGATCACTTTGATACGCGCACCAAGCGGGTGCGGATCGTCATCAATGAAAATATTAATGCCTCTATCGAGACGAGCGTCCACTGCCATAGTCATTTCCTCTCTTCCGAAGCGAGAAGGCTTCCAGGGCTTCTTTCTCCTATGTTGGGTTGCTCGCGCCATTGGCATCCATATGTTGCGGACTATATCTTGTGCGACCGGGGCGAAAGCATACAACAACTTGTCAAAAAATACTACTGAAACGATTGCGAAATCTCGAAACAAAATGCGTGAGCTTTCCGGTAGAGCCTCTTCGGCTCATCGCGGTGCGAAGCTCGCTGGCTTGAGAACGACTGGCTACCAGCGCTAATCCGGCAGCGGCGGCCCAAGCAGGGCTCTGCACATCCTCAATCAAACCGCCAAACCGATCTCTCTCGGGATAGCCCAGCCGAACCGGCGCATCGAAAACCTGCTCAGCGATTTCAGTCATGCCGCTAAGCAGCGCTCCGCCGCCAGTCAGCACTACTCCACTCGAGAGTAGCCTTTCCCAGCCCGCGTCTTTGATCTCGTCAGCGACGTGCATCAAAACTTCTTCCGCGCGCGGCTGCAAAATGTCGCAGAGGATCTGTCGAGAAAGTTGACGTGGTGCGCGGCCGCCCACCGAAGGAACATCTACTAACTCGCTTCGCTGCATCTCTGAGAGCGACGTGCTGCAGGCGCAGCCGACGGCGCGCTTGATTTTCTCCGCGTCCGGAATCGGCGTGCGCAGTCCGAAGGCGATGTCATTGGTGAAATGCGAGCCGCCAAGCGGAAACACCGCTGTGTGCTGCACCGCGCCCCGCTGATAAATGACCAATCCGGTCGTCTCTGCGCCGACATCTACCAGGGCCGCGCCAAATTCCTTGTCGTCCTCGGTCAACGAGGCTTCCGCCGCCGCGAGTTGCTCCAGCACCATGTCGGCCACTATCAATCCGGCCCGATTTACTGCGTTAATTGCGTTTTGCCGGGCGGTTACGGGACTGGTAACGATGTGAACTTTGACCGCGAGCCTTGCCCCGATCATGCCAACCGGGTCGTTAATTCCATCCTGGTCATCAACGATGAACTCCTGCGGTAAGCGATCCACTATTTCGCGTCCGGCCGGAAGCTGAATCGCACAGGCAGAATCGATCGCCCGGCGCACATCCTCCGTGGTGATCTCTCGATCGCGACCGGACACGGCTACGATCGCCTGGCCGTTCAAGCCCAGAATGTGAGAGCCCGCCAAATTGATCGTCACTTCCTCAGCTTGTATTCCGCTCATGCGCTCGGCTTCGTCAACTGCCTTCTTGACCGCATCAACCGCCGCATCAGGATTTACGATCACTCCTTTTCTTAGTCCACGCGCCTCAGCCTCTCCGATGCCTACGATGTTGAGCAATCCGCCTTCGCCGGGTTCGCAAGCAATACACGTCACCCTACTCGTCCCTATGTCGAGACCGATTGTGTGTTGCGTGCGCTTGGCCATTTAGCAGTACTCCTTAATTGAAACCACTTCCACGATTATTGTTTGCGGCGATCCGACTTCTTCGATTTGTCCGACTTCTTTTCCGAGGCCGACGATTTGTCGTTACGATCTTTTCTTGTCTTGCTTTCCACCGTCCGGGTGGCATCAGCAGTGACTCTTTCCCGAGGTGCACCAACGACGGAATCACGTTCGGTTGTCTTTTCGCCGGTCGATTTTGTGGTCGACTGGGAAGGTTCAGGAGCGCCATTCGAACGAGCGCCGGAGATTAAACCAACAATCGCTCTCTTACCCTGGCTCAGATCGATGTAACTGATGAGCGAACCGTGAGCTGACTGCTTTTGCCCGTCGAGTACGTCAAGCGCGTCCTTCAACCGTTTGGCATGATCCTGAGAGCCCAGCCGAACTTCGATTTGTGAGTTGTCCCCGGCCAACTGTGCGCGAATGTCGCGGATGTCGATCAGATTCACCTCGCTGACGCGTTCCGATAATCCGGCGCTGTCCCAAGCTCGCTGCAGCTCCAAAAACTTGGCCACTCGCTCGCGGTTCTCCTTGCGCGCACCCTCCGGGTCGTCCTCGTTCAAGCCACGGAGGAAGAATGCCGGCATTTGATCGGTTGGCAACATCTCCCCGAGCAGCACCGCATCGTCGTCGACCCAGCGGAAGCGACCTGACGCAGTCCGCACAACCGCGCGGGGCACACGCTCAGAGATGCGGACACGGATCCCGTCCGGCAACACTCGTGACACTACTGCCGTCCTGACCCACGGAAGGTGCTCAAGCCGCGCGTTCATTTCATTCAGATCCGCTTTCCATACGCCTGTCTTCTCAACTTCTTTACGAACCAGTGCCTGGACCTCATCCGCGGACACTCGGGAGGTGCCCTGCACTTCGACGTTGCGGACCTGAAAAAAACTTGCGGAAGCTGCCGCGCGATAACCTGCAAAGATAAGAATCCCGACAACTATCGCCAGGGTAAGCTTAAGGAGTGCCGGCACGTAACCAAGTATGACGCGGAGGCGCGATACCAGCGCCTCGCCGCCGCTTTCACGGCGCGCCGGTCGCTGGGTTGTAGCGCTCGAACGCCGCTGGCCGCCGATGCCGCTGCGGTTACCAACTTTGTGTGTGATGACTTGCTCTCTCACATCGGTTCCTTTCGCCTTAACTCATCATTCTTGTCGTTGACCTCTGGCTTGTTTTTGGGCTCATTCGCCCGCCACAGTTCGACTTCATACTCGAGCTCGATTCCATGTTCGCGCCTGACGCGATCACGAACCTCTTCAGCAAGAGCGAGCGCATCTTCGGCTCGCGCGCCTTCGCCCTCAGTAACAATGAAGTTTGCGTGGATGGGAGACACGAGCGCGCTGCCTCGTCGTGATCCCTTCATTCCCATCTCATCAATGATTTTGCCGGTCGCTAAGGCGCTCGCCGGCGGATTCTTGAAAAAGCAGCCGGCGGAGCGTGACCCGTGTGGCTGCGTCGCCATGCGGCGGGACTTCGCATCTTCCATGCGCAGGCGAATCTTTTCCGGGTCGTCGGGCGTCAACCGCAAAGTTGCGCCGAGCAGCAACTCGCCTTCTTTAAAGGACGTGTGACGATAGTTCCATTGAACGTCGCTTCCCGGAACCTCAACTACGAGCCCTTCGCGCGCGACGCGCACTGTCTCGGTGACCGTCCCAATCTCGTGGCCATAAGCGCCCGCGTTCATCCACAAGGCGCCTCCGACTGTGCCAGGAATTCCGCCCAGCCCTTCTATGCCCGAGAGTCCCTGGCGCCCCGCGTCGATACAAAGCCGCGGCAGGGAATAGCCGGCCGGGACAGACACGCGCTCACCATCAAACTCAAGTTCACCTTTCAGTTCCTTAAGACTCAAAACTACGTAGTGGTGGTCACCGTCGTCGGCGAGAATGTTGCTGCCCGATCCCAACGCGCGCCAGCCAATTCCCGCCGTGTCCATTTCATGAACGAGGGCGGCGGCTTGTGCTTCAGTTTCGGGTGACAAGACCCAATCAATGGCGCCGCCGACCCGCAGACTTGTTAACTCCGCAAAGCGCTTGCCGCGCTCGGCACGCACGCCCAGTCGCGTTGCGATCTGCTCCAACGCATTGTCGCGTTCTCGAAAGTTATTTTGTTCAGTAGCTTCGTCCATAGTCGCAAGCGCAAACTAACAGTTTGCGTTACATACAAAACCTAAACACTCTTCGCTTCGCTTCGTTCGCGAAGTAACCCCAGCAACTGATCGCTCACCCGGCTGACGGTGCCGGCGCCTAACGTCAAAACTAAATCTCCCGGTTGCACGTGGTCCCGCAGAGCCTCGGGGGCATTTTCAAGAGCTCCCACGTAACGAACATCCTTATGACCGAAGCGTTTGATTGCAGCGGTCAGCGTTTCGGCAGTGGTCCCTTCGATGGGATCCTCGCTCGCAGCGTAAATGTCCGTCACGAAGAGCGTGTCGGCGTTGTTGAAGGAGCGCGCAAACTCTTCCATCAGATCGTGCGTGCGGCTGTAGCGATGCGGTTGAAACAGCACCACTATGCGCCTTCCACCTGAACCGATCTTCGCTGCCGCCAGCGTCGCCTTAACCTCCGTCGGATGGTGTCCATAATCGTCAACCACCATCACGCCCCCCGACTCTCCCTTGAACTGAAACCGTCGACCGGCTCCAGTGAAGTTCGCCAAAGCCTCCGCTATTTGCGTAAAGGGAACGTCCAGCTCAAAGCCGACTGCTATCGCTGCGAGCGCGTTATAGACGTTGTGCAGTCCGGGCACTTGCAACGAGATGTCGCCAACAACATCCGCGCCGTGCCAAACGGTAAAGATCGATCCGAAGCTTTGGTCATAACGAATTGCGTGCGCCGAGATGTCGGCCTGCGCGCTCAACCCGTAAGTTATGCGGCGCCGTTCCACATCGGGAATGATTGCCTGCACATTGGGATCATCCAGACAAAGGACCGACGCGCCATAAAACGGCACCTTGTTTACGAAACTCGTAAAGCAAGCGCGTACGTCGTCCATGTCGTGGTAGTAATCCATGTGCTCGCGATCAATATTAGTTACAACTGCAATCGTGGGTGTCAGCATTAGAAACGATCGATCGCTTTCGTCCGCTTCAACGACCATCAGATCACTCGTGCCCAGATGCGCATTCGATCCGAAAGCGCCGACGACACCACCAACCACAATCGTCGGATCCATTCCGGCGTGGCCAAGTACGGTCGCAACCATCGACGTAGTGGTCGTCTTCCCGTGCGATCCGGCCACCGCAACCGTGTGCGGCTTCAGTCGCATCAGTTCCGCCAGCATCTCCGCTCGCGGAATCACGGGAATGGATCGCCGGTGAGCCTCCACAATTTCGGGATTGTCTTCACGCACGGCAGTCGAGCGAACGACGACGTGCGCGTCACCGACGTTTTCGCCGTCGTGACCTTCAACAAATTCAACCCCCATTTGTTGCAGGCGATCCGTCACATTGGATTTTTTCGCGTCAGAGCCGGAGACGCGGAACCCCAGATTGATTAGCACCTCGGCGATGCCGGACATGCCGATGCCGCCAATGCCAACGAAATGGACGTGTTGAATTCTTCGAAACATAAAAATCAGTTGGCAGTGTGCAGTGGGCAGTGGGCAGCCGGAAAGCAGTGGGCAGTAGGCAGTAGGCAGTAGGCAGCAAACGACTGCCGCTTGACGCCCTGAAGTCCCTCTGCGTTGAAACGATCCAAGATTCCTAGATATCCCGCCATCTGCTTTCTGCTTTCTGCTTTCTGCTTTCTGCTTACTGCTCACTGCTCACTGCCCACTGCTCACTGCTCACTGCTCACTGCCCACTGCCCACTGCCCACTGCCCACTGCTCACTGCTCACTGCCCACTGCTCACTGCTCACTGCCCACTGCTCACTGCCCACTGCCCACTTTCCTGTTGCCCACTAGTTCCTCGATCATATCCACGACCGCTGCTGCCGCATCGCCTCGCGCGAGTTCACGAGCGGCCTGTTCCATCGCATTGATTCTTTCCGGCTCGCGGGCGAGCGTGGCAATCTCTTGCGCTAACCTTTCTCCGGACAAGTCCTGCTGCAGAATCATTCTTCCCGCTCCCGCCCGCTCCAGCGCCTCGGCATTCCTGCGCTGGTGGTCATCGGCCGCCAACGGAAACGGGATCATGACCGAAGCCTTGCCCGCGGCAATTAGTTCCGCAGTCGTAGTTGCACCAGCGCGGCAAACTACGAGATCGACATCAGCGAAAGCGGCAACCATATTGTCAATGTACTTCGTGACGCTGGCCCGCTCGTTCCAACCAGCGGCAACATATCCAGATTTCACGCGGGCGAAATCCGCCTCTCCGGTTTGATGCGTTATCCGCAGCACATCTGCCAAACTTCCGAGCAATGGCAACGCTGCAATCATCGCTTCGTTAATTGCATGAGCGCCCTGCGAGCCA
Source organism: Pyrinomonadaceae bacterium (assembly GCA_041493085.1). Classification (GTDB taxonomy): domain Bacteria; phylum Acidobacteriota; class Blastocatellia; order Pyrinomonadales; family Pyrinomonadaceae; genus PSRF01. The sequence continues at coordinate 6,029 of JBGPYG010000107.1, forward strand.
CCAAATACGAGAATAGACAACTGCCCTTTCCCAGTCGCCTCGCGTTGGCGCTGTGGTATCTCAAAGAACTCGCGGCGAACAGGATTGCCGGTTACAACCGCCTTGCCTCGGAAGTGGGGCAACGCTGCGTCAAAGGAAACCGCTGCCTTGTCAACAAAACGAGCCAGCACGCGATTCGTCCAACCCGGTAGCGCGTTCGACTCCATCACCAGCGTCGGCAGCTTCATCATCGCGGCGCTTAGCACAACTGGACCGGAGACGTAGCCGCCAGCGCCTACGACGATGTCAGGCCGAAGCGACTTAATCAAAGCGCGGGCGCCCAGGAAGCTTTTTGGCAATACCAGCAGCCCGCGCGCGCGTGCGATAGCCCCAACACTCTTGAGACCCGCACTGTCAATGATCGAAAGTTCAAACCCAGCTTGCGGCACCAGTTTGTTCTCGAGACCGCGCGCCGTCCCAACAAACCTGACTTCCGACTTCGGTGCGCGGCGCACGATTTCTTTGGCGACCGCAATCCCCGGATAAATATGTCCGCCCGTTCCCCCGGCGGCGATGAGCACGCGCATCGCGGGTTATCCAAAGCGCGAGGAAGCCATTCGCCTCGCGGGTGCTACGCGCAACTTTTGTGGTTTCTCAGCGCGGCGCGCAGACGCTGACTGCAACAGTCCGAAGCTGACGGAAGCCGTCGTGTGTTGCGAAATATTCAGCAGAATACCAACGGCCGCGAGCGTCGGCACCAACGACGATCCGCCGTAGGAAATGAACGGCAACGGAATTCCTTTTGTTGGCACCAGCGAAAGCACCACGCTGATGTTAAAGAGCGCCTGCGCAATAATGCCCGTGATGATTCCCATCGCGAGCAACTTGCTAAACCGATCGGGCGCCAGCAACGAGGTTCGAACGCCGCGCCAAAGAAGGAGCCCGAAGATCAGCAGTACAGTTAGCGTGCCCAGCAGGCCCAGCTCTTCGCCGATGACAGCAAAGATAAAATCCGAATGAGCAAAGGGAAGAAACAACATTTTCTGTTTGCCCTGCGCGAAGCCCTGTCCATTCGACCCGCCCGAACCAATAGCAATCAACGATTGCACCACCTGAAAGCCACTTCCCTGCGCATCGGCCCAGGGATCCAAGAACATGATCAAGCGCCGCATGCGAAAAGGAACGAAGATCAACAATCCTGCCACCCCGACTAATGCCGGAGCGGCAAATAGACCCAGGTGCAGCAGCCGTGCGCCGGCGGTGTAAACCAGGACACTGAAAACCACTGCCAGCATCAAGGCCGTGCCGAGGTCTGGTTCAGCAACTATGAGTACGGCGAGTATGCCCGTGACCAAGGCGCATGGAACAAAGGTGCGCCAGAACAGTCTCTCTTCTCCTGCCCGCTTCTCGAGGAAGTACGCAAGAAAGATAACCAGTGACAGTTTGGCTAACTCAGACGGCTGTATCGAGAAGCTTTTGAATCTTATCCAACGATGCGCGCCGTTCACTCTCCCAAAAGCAAAGACCGCAAGTAACATGAGCACGGTCAGGATCAGCAACCCATAAACTAAGCGTCGATCCCGCAAGCGGTTGTAATCAAATTGCATCGCCGCAAACATCGCGATGAATCCTATCGTGGTCCAGATTGCCTGTTTGATTACGTAATAGAAACTGCCGTGATTCTCGCTCTGGGCGAGCACGGCGGAGGCGCTGTAAACCATGACGACGCCAAACAGCGCCAGTCCGATGGTCGCCGCAAAAAGCCACTTATCCGGGTACAACTTCTTTGCCATAACTAACCAACTGCCCAAGGTCCAATGTCCAGAGTCCAACGTTAGGACGAAGGACTTTGGAACTTGGACTCTAGACTTTGGACTTCTTCCTTAAATACCTTGCCGCGATGCTCGAAGCTTGCGAACATGTCGAAGCTCGCGCAGGCGGGCGCAAGCAAAACCACGTCGCCGGGTTGAGCTGCCTGAAACGAACAGGTAACTGCGTCTTTCATGTCGGTTGCCCGCTCACTCGGAGCAAAACCTCCCAACTCTTTTGCGATTGTGTCCGCCTCTTCGCCAATCAAAATTAGTTTCCGAACCTTCTTGCGGACCAGTGAGGCGAGTGGAGCGTAAGGAGCTTTCTTTCCGCGCCCTCCCAGAATCAAAACGATCTTTCCTGCTTTGCCTTCACCGTCGTCATCGGCAAAAGCTTCCAGCGCTTTCAACGTCGCGTCCACGCTGGTGGCTTTTGAGTCGTTATAAAACTTTACGCCCTCGACTTCTGAAACAAACTCCAGCCGGTGCTCGACCGGCGCAAAATCCTTAATCGTCTGGCGCATCGAGGCCGGGGCGGCGCCGCAGGCGAGTCCGGTCGCGAGAGCAGCCAGCACGTTTTCCACATTGTGCAGGCCGCGAAGTTTCATCTCATCCGAAATTAGCAGGACCCGCTCGCCATTCGCGGTACGCGAGATAATTTCGCGCCCTCGCAGAAACAAGCCTTCTTCCAGCTCTTGCTTAACACTGAAGCTTGCTACATGTGCGCGCAAACCGCTCGCCCAGCTCGAAACGATCGCATCGTCGGCATTGAGAATCGCAACATCACCGGCCTCCTGGTTCAGGAAAATCCGGTGCTTGGCAGCAGCGTAGTCAGTAAATGATTCGTAACGATCCATGTGGTTTGGCGTAACGTTTAGCACCACGGCAACCGTCGGATGAAACTCCTTGATGGTCTCCAACTGAAAACTCGACAACTCCACTACTGTCCAACCATCATCACGTGAACTTTCAACCAAAGAGATCAGCGGCGTGCCGATGTTTCCCCCAACCTGGGTCGGCAGTCCCGCGTCCTTTAATAGCTCTCCAATCAGCGACGTAGTCGTCGTTTTGCCATTCGAGCCGGTGATGGCAACTATCCGACCTTTCAAAAAACGCGAAGCCAGCTCTACTTCGCCGATGACTTCGGCCCCGGCGCGCTCGGCATAGCGGAGCGGAATCGCTTTCGTGGGAACGCCTGGACTAATCACTACCAGGTCAAGATTGTCGAGCAGCCAACCCGGTACGTCACCAGGCAAAACCCCGACGCCTTCGCTCTTCAATGCCAGCGCTTCAGCGCTCCATTTTTCAATTGGCTGCGCGTCGCTAAGCGCCACTGTCGCGCCGTGTGCCGCCAGGAACTTCGCGCACGCAATGCCACTGCGCGCCGCTCCCATCACCAGGACTTTCTTGCCCGCGACGTTCATGTAGTGGGCAGTGGGCAGTGGGCAGTGGGCAGTAAACGCAGCGAAAGCTGTCGCCTCTTGCCTAAGTCACCGAGAACTAAACTCATAAGAGCTACGCCCATTCTTACCCTACTTCCTCAATACTCGTTCTGCTCACTGCTCACTGCCCACTGCTCACTCCTCACTGCCCACTGCTCACTGCCCACTTTCCTATCTCAGCTTCAGCGTCGAGAGACTCAACAACGCAAACAGGATCGCCAAAATCAAAAAGCGAAACACAATCTTCGACTCTTTCCAGTCCTGCATCTCAAAATGGTGGTGCAGCGGCGTCATCTTAAACATCCGCCGCCCCGTGCCGGTCGTGCGCTTGGTCATTTTGAAGACGCCCACTTGCAACATCACCGACAACGCCTCAATCACAAACACGCCGCCAACCATCAGCAACATGAATTCCTGCTTAGTCAGCACGGCCACCGTCCCCAGCGCCCCGCCAATACCCAGGCTCCCCACGACGCCCATGACGACGACTGCTGGTGGCGCGTTGTACCAACGGCACCCGAGACTCGCGCCCGCCATCGCGCCGCAGAAGACGGTCAACTCGGCTGCTTCCGGCCGGTGCGTTAGTTCCA
>JBGPYG010000384.1:0-3770 GCA_041493085.1 Pyrinomonadaceae bacterium
ACTTCGGTCGCTGGTTACGTCTCGTCCACGCGGCCATTTGCGTGAACCGATTGACTGACAGTCTTGCAAGTTTCCTGGTTAACGACACGGTCTATTGCTTTCTTGTCGAACAGGCTTCTGGTTCGAGCCCAAGTCTATTCGCTCTGAACTCTCTACTTTCGCGCGAGCGCCAACAGGTTTTGACTGAAGATCGCGTTTCGGCCCGTGTCGCCGGTCTCAGCCATGAAGAAGAGCCGCAGTAAACCTCGTCCGGTTTTCCAGATGAGCAAGCGCGCCATGCTTTTGAGCCCGTGAGCGATCGGCGCATCTTCGAAGCACTCCGAAGATCGAAACCCCGCTGCGCGCGTGAGTTGTTCCACGCTCGCGGGAGTAAACGCCTGCTCATGTGTGAGGTCTGCATAACGCACGCGGCTGCCAAGAAAGCCTTCCGCGTTGGGAGCGTGAATAATCCAGACACCGCCAGGCGCGAGAGCCCGGTAGATCTCGTCAGCCAGGTGGAGCAGTTCTGATTTGGTCAGATGCTCGATGATGTCAAACGCCGCAACGGCCTCATACGAATCATCCGCCGCCGTTTCAAGGAAGGCAAAGACATCCGCCTGTCGAACGTTCGCGAAACCAAGCTTGCTGGCCTGCTGAATCTGCTCCAGCGAACTATCAATGCCGGAAATGTTCTTGTAACCCGCCTCCCTCAGAAAGTAGAGGAGAGTTCCGCTACCGCACCCAAGATCCAGAATCCTGGCATTTCTGTCTGAGGGAAAGTGTGCGCTGATCAAACGGCGGATGTAAGGCGCGCGTTGCCTTCTTTCGTCATCAGGATTAATGGCGCTTTGGTTCGATCGATACCTTTCGTACAGGCGATCACGCACCACCGACAGCTCTAAACCGGGTTTGGGAGCATCAGTTTCTATCAGACGATTATCACCTCGCGTCAGCTTAGACCCAAAAGGCATGGTTGCAAATTGCTTCGTCCTTTTTTCCAGCTCGAGTTTATCCATAGGCAATTCGAAATTCGCAATTCGAAATCCGAAATTCAGCGGGCGGCAGCGCTCTCAACTTCATCTGCGTCGCTCTTATAGTAGTGCGACCCGTAATAGCGTTGATAGTAGTAGTAATCATGCGATTGAAGGTTGACGTTGTTGAGTACGACGCCAAAAATCTTCGCGCCGACGTCCTGAAGCAATTGTCGCGAGCGCTTCACAACGTGCCGCGAACTCTTGCCGCCGTGTACCACCAACAATACGCCATCAACCATCGTTGAAATGAGGACGCCATCGGTAAACGAGCTGACTGGCGGCGAATCCACCACCACGTGATTGAAGTTTGACTGTAGCGTAGCCATCAGCCGGCGCATTTGATCAGAACCCAGCAGCTCAGCGGGGTTGGGCGGTATTGGGCCCGCCGTCAACACGTGTAAACCTGTGGCCTCCTCCTTTGAGACGATTGCCAGCACCTCAGCTTCCGACAGCTCGTTCGACAGGATCGAACTCAAGCCCGGGCGCTCCGATAACCCGAAAATTGATCGCAGGCGCGGGCGCCGCATATCAGCATCAATGATGACAACGCTGGCGCCTGTTTGCGCCAAACTGACGGCCGTATTAACGGCAGTCGTCGTCTTACCTTCACCCGGCAAACTCGAAGTGACCAGTAAAGACCTGGGCGCGCGACCCGCCGTTGATAGAAGCACTGAGGTGCGGAGATGGCGATATGCTTCGGCCAAAGGCGAGCGGCCGTCGACATTCGTCAATAGTTCCGGATTGTCGGTAGGACCTCCGTTCTGCTTTTGCAGCGCGCCCGGACCGCCAAACAGGCGGCGCCTGCCATTGCCGAGGGCTGAAGGAATCACCGCGAGCGCCGGCAGGTGGAGCAACCGTTCAACTTCGTCAGTTGAATGAACGGTGTCGTCCAGATATTCCAAAAGAAGGGCCAGGCCCACTCCCAGCCCCAGCGAAAGGAGCAGAGCGACGAAAACTGTGCGAGTGCGATTTGGGCCAATCGGACCCTCGGGTGCAATGGCGTAATCAACAACCGAAATATTGTTTGGCTTGCTGGCCATGATTACGTCGTTCTCTTTTGAGCGTTGCAGCAAATTGTCAAGTAGGGTCTTGTTTGTCTCAATCTCCTGCTGAATGATCCGGTAGTTTATCGCCGCTTCATTCTGAGTCACTGTTTCAGAGCGCTGTTGCTCAAACGACTTCCGCAAGGCTTGCTCGCGCGCCAGCGTTTGGCGGTATTGCGTTTCCAGGTTAGTCAAGAGTGTATTGCTCTTGTGGCTACGAATCTCTATGACCTGACGATCGAGCTCCGCGATCTGTTGATTGATCTCTTTCACTTCCGGGGCTTCTTCAGTGGCGTCAACCATCAACAGCGCGCGCTTCTCGCGCAGTTCGGCAGCCTTCGTTTCGGAAGCATTAGCCTGTTTCTCGTCGCCCTCGGCCAGGGCGCCGGCCTTGCCAGGCACTTTGGCGGCGTTATATTGAGACTCGGCAAGTATTCGAGCATTTTCGGCATCCAGTAGTTGCCGGTTAAGCCCGTTAAGCCGTTCGACAACGGTGTTCTGGGTCGCATCGAGTGAAATTATCTGGTTGGTTTTTGAATAGTTGACGAGCCGTTCTTCGTCGGTGCGAATCTGCTGTTGCAATTCAGCGATGCGCTTCTGCAAAAAGTCTCCCGTAGTCGTATTCGTTTCACTCTTCTTTTCGAGATTGTTGTAAACATAAGTTTCCGCTATTGCATTGACCACTTTGGAAGCCACTTCCGGGTCGGTGTGCGTAAAACTGATATCGATCAAACGCGTCTCCTTATATAACCCGCGCGTTTCTTTAACCGGCTCGACCTTAAGACCAGCGAGGATGGCGCCGACATATGGAGCGAGACGTTTAGCTTCACCAAGATCCTCGTGCGAAGTTGCTGCCGCCACCGTAGTACGCAGTTGCAATTCATCTTTTGGCTTCGCATTGATGTCTGGTTTATCGCTACCTCCGAGGCCTACCATTCGCTTAATGGTTTGCCAGGTCGATCTGCTCTGAGTCGAGTTTCCCTTGAAGAAGTCGGGGTTATGTTCGAGGTCGAGCGTTTTCACTACGCGACGCATGAGGCCGGGACTCACCAGAATTTGCAATTGCGTGTTGAAGTAAACCGGATCGTTCGTGGGGCCGAACACGTAAGGCGTCTTGCCCACCAGCGCGCCGTTGTTTTCCAAATCGACCTGCACGCGGGCGCCCGCCTGGTAGATATCCGGCTTGCGCGCCACGTAGATGACGGACAGCATCGTCAGTAGTACAACGATACTTATGACCAGCCATAAACGTTTGCGCACGGCCCGCCAGTAATCAAGCAGATGGACCTCGGTTTCCGCATTCGGGTCAGCACCATAGTTGTACGAATGCGGCATGCCCGTAGACTCACTCGCTCTTTCGATAGCCGTGAGACCAGGCTCTGTCTTAATAAGTTCACGAGATGGTTTCATCATTCACCTGTAAAAATTTCGAATTGCGGATTTCGGATTGCGGATTTGCCAATCACTCACGCGTTAGCGCGGTTGCTCTTGGTGCTTCTTCCTATGCTCGTAAAAATTGCTGGTTTGCTCCCACGGATGTGCCAGCCTTGACGAGTTGGTATTCGATTATCGCGCAGGTTTCGTCTGCGGAAGCGTTACCACAAACGCAATTACCTTTAGCGCAAACTGCTTCGTTCTCTTCTCTAGCTCAAGTTTTGTCCATGAGAAATTCGCAATTCGAAATCCGAAATTCGCAATTTCTCTATGGAATAAC
>JBGPYG010000049.1:0-14138 GCA_041493085.1 Pyrinomonadaceae bacterium
ACTGACTGTCATACCAAATCCTGTTGACATAGACCACTTCAAACCAAATTCAGATTGGCAAGATTCCGGTTTGCCGCCGAACATTTTGTGCGTTGGCCGTCCACGTTTCTTGAAAGGCATTCACGTTTTGAGTCAGGCTGTTCCGAAAGTTTGGAACGAGATCCCGGAAGCGTTATTCACGTTTGTGCCGGCGCCGATGGGCAAAGGCGGCGGTGCACCATGTGACGCGTATCGCGAGTTTCTCGGAAGTTTGATTGAAGACTCGCGCATTCGAATTGTCGAGCCAGTTTCGCGGGCCCAGTTACCGGAGGCTTACCGCAGCGCAACCGTGTGCGTTGTCCCGTCGCTTTGGGAAGGATTCGGATATGTGGCCGCCGAAGCGATGGCTTGCGGCGCAGCCGTTATCGCCAGCCGTGCCGGCGGTCTTGCGGAAGTCATTGAAGACGGCAAATCAGGAATGCTGGTCGAACCTGGCAATGCAGAGGAGTTGGCCGCAGTAATTGTAAGTTTGCTACGCGATCCTGAACGACGCGCGCGGCTCGGCGTGGCCGCGCGGAAACGCATAGTCGAGCAATTCTCTAGTCCGGTTATCGCAGCACGAATGGTAAGTCTTTATCAGGAAGTAGTTCAGGAGGCATCAAGCTGAAAGCACTCTCGCCTGCCACCTCAACTGGAAGAAAAGTGATCCTGGCGTTTGGAAACCATGAGTGGGGAATACTCATTCTGCTGGCTCTCGCATCAATGTTGCCGACTTTGGCGCTATGGAATCGTGCGACGTATCTAAGCGGCGACAGCTACCAGTATCTGCGCGCGGCCCTCACTCTCTCTCGTGGCCAGGGTTTGCAGGACATGAGTGGTGAGCCATTCATATTCCTTGCTCCGCTATATTCGCTTTTCGTCGGCTTAACATATCGCGTTCTTCCCACCATCAACATGGAAACGCTCGCGAGGCTTTTTTCGTTATTGGGCGCCACACTGGCCGTGGTTGCATTCTATTGGTTGGTTCGCAAGAGACACTCGCAGGCAGGGGCGGTTCTTTCGGCTTTGGTTTTTGCGCTGGTGCCGCTGCGCATCTGGAGCGGGCAGTGGGTATTAACAAATGGACTAGCACTGGGACTAACTCTTGGCGGCGTGGCAGTTTTGTTTTATCGAGAAAGGCCAATCGGATCGGCAGCCGTCATGGCTGGAGTGCTGCTCGGACTCGCTTACTTGACTCGCTCCGACGCGCTCATCTTTTGTCTTGGGGGATTCGTCTATCTCCTCGTGTTTGCAAACTTGCCGCGCTTCAGCTCACGGCTAATTATTAGTGGCTTGTTTCTCGCGGGCGTGGTTCTCATCGCCTTGCCCTACCATTTATGGATACACGAGCACACAGGCGCCTGGACCAACAATGCGGCTGTATACAACCTCGACGTGTCCGAAGCTCTTTATCGAGGGACGCCGGCTCCGCTTGCTGGTTGGCACTTTGATTCAGCGTCCGCTTCGTTCGTTCGTCATGCACCTGATCTTAGCTGGTCAGCCTTCACCGGCAGGTATCTACACTTCGCAAGACTTGAGATCACCCGCCTGATTTATGTTATCGGCCCGCGGTTAGTTGTTGTGCCGCTTTTATTGGTGGGAGGAGTCAGATTCCTACTCGCTTTAGGCAAGCGGCGAATTGATGCATTGTGGCAAGCGCTCCTGCTTTCGCTCCTGTTTGTACTCCCCTTGTTTCATACCGAGGATCGTTATTTGTTGCCCATGGTTCCAGTCCTCTGCTTATGGACGGTGGACGGGGCAATAACAGTTGGAAGCTGGATAAAGGAACAACGACCGCTGCGGTTGACTGCGGTAAAGCCCATTTGGATCTCTGGTGTTCTGATGGCTCTGATCTTGGCCAGCTACGCTTATCGCCTGACTACGCAACTGCCGCCGACAAACTCCCGGAATCTGCCCAGAGACGTTGCGGAATGGATGCGCACCAACCATCTTGCAGACGGCAGAATCATGGCGCAAGAGCCGGCACTTGCGTTCTATCGCGGTGCGGATCATGTGTGGTTACCAGATGGTCCTGTTGATGACGTAATTCGATATGCCCGGCAACAGGACGTGCGTTACATTTTCGTTTCTTCCGGCGATCTCATTTCGCTGTCACACAGATTACTACCTGAGCAGGAAGCCCCGGCGACTGAATTACTGTCGCGCGGAAGTTTCGATTTGCAAGGTGTTTCAGCAAGGCTCTTTGAGTTGAGCCCGGAAGCGAGTTCGAGAAAGTGAAACCGATACTTACGATCGCTGTGTGTACCTATAATCGCGCCGCGCTTCTGCCGCGAGCGCTTGATTCTATTTCGAATCAAACCGCCAACCGCCGCGACCTGGAGATACTTGTAGTCGATAACGGCTCGACCGATCAAACACGGGAACTGGTTGCCGCAGTTCAATCCGAAGACAGCGGAGTCCGTTACGTGGTTGAACCGAAAGCCGGAATCGCGCATGCACGCAATCGCGCCATGCGCGAGGCGCGCGGCGAGTATTTGGCCTTCTTAGATGACGATGCGTGGGCTGATCGCGGCTGGATCGAAAATCTCCTCCACGCAATTGAGTCGGTCCGGCCCATTCCTGAATGTGTAGTCGGGCCCGTGTCGCTTGTATGGGAAGGGAATCGACCAGATTGGTTTCCCGCTCGTTTCGAATCGCTCCTGTGCAGCTATGACATGGGTGATGCCCCTCATTTTCTCGGGGCCGGGGGCTATCTCCTGACGACTAACTCGCTGTTCCATCGCGAGACACTGTTAAGGCTTGGCGGCATGCGAACCGATTTGGGCCATCGACGGAACGCGTTGATCGGTGGAGAAGATAACGACATCTTCAATCGGTTTCTGGCGAGCGGGTATCGCGTGTACTACGAGCCTCAGGCGCGCGTGTTTCATCCGGTGCCCAAAGAACGGCAGACGCGCCGGTTCCTGCTGCGGCGACTTTTCTGGGATGGCGCCTCGCAGCCGCTGCTCGAGGCGCAAGTCGTTGAAGACCAGCGAGATTCACCGCGCGCCTGGGCTGAGTTTTATCAGAGCGGAAAACGGTCTACGCGGTTTGTCCTCGAGACGTTTCGCGGAATTCTCACTGGGAATCGCACCGCGGCCGAAGCTGGGATTTATCGGCTGGTGCAACGGTTGGGGCGAATGCGCACCAACTTACTCATGGCGCTTGGCACGTCCAGGGATGCCGGACTGTGAAACACCGGAATAGGATCCAGTTGAAACCGGAAAATATTCGCACCATTGCCACGTTCGCTCCTTTAGAACTTGGCGACACGATTCTGGCGACGCCTCTTTATCGGGCGCTCAGAGTCTCCTATCCAGACGCGCACCTCACAGTCTTGTCTCAGTTATCAGACCATCCCGTTCTCGCAGGTTTCGTTGGCTTCGACTCGGTAGTTAATTACGATCCGCAAATTGATCTAGCCGCTGCCTTTGACCTCGTGGTGCTTCCCGTTTTGTGCGGAGACAGCGAAGTGCGCCGGCACTTCGACACGCATCCGTTTGTAATTAGCGCCGATCGTCTCTTTGCCGCGCAAAGAGGTGCTCTCATAAACAAGTGGAACGGAAGATACTCACACGTACTTTTCTACCGGCACCAGGTGGAAATGAATATGGAGTTAGCTTATGAGGCCGGCTATGAGGGTCAAACTATACCCCTGTACTGCCCTCAAGGTGATCCAGCGCGCTTCGAAAAACTTAGAGGGAAAGTAGGACTCTTTATCAACACGCCTGCCAACGAGTTTCAGGCAATGGCTAATCGACAGTGGCCACGGGAACATTGGAAAGCACTCATTGAACGGCTGGGGGACTCAAAAACAATTTTGATTGGCGGTCCTGGCGATCGTCCCAACGTCGAGCGATTGGCTGATGAGACAAGCGCACCCTTCGTGGTGACCGGTTCGCTGGCGGAGTTTACCGCTCTATGCAGCGTGTTGAAAGTCCTCGTGACGACCGATGGGGGAGCCATGCATGCCGCAGCCACCACTGAAGTGCCGATTGTTTCAATGCACGGCACCTCTTCCCCAATTCTGCTGCACCCATGGATTTACCCGCAGGGAAAATGTATCGCTGTTTTGTCACCAAATACGTGCAGTCCCTGCCAGCGATCCTATCGGCTCAAGCTTTGTGAGTGTGGCCTAACGCGAATGGACTGCATGCAGAACATCAGACCTGAATTCGTCGAGCGGGCCGTAAATTCACTAGATGCTCTTGAATGTGGCGCCTGTCTAATTATGAAGGGCGATCGTTTAATGACAAAAGACGCGTACCTGCGTAGTGGAAAAAGAAAGATTGAGTTTGCGTTGAATTACAACGTAGCCAGGGCAGCTATCCACCTGATGCCCAGCAATTGAAATGAATTCTGTTTCGCAAAGAGGGAACAATTCGGCGCACGATAATAACAGCGGAAGCGGTGAAGAATTGCTGACCGAACAGGGTCCGCATTTGTTTTTTTCTCCGCATGCAGACGACGTTGTCCTGTCTTGCGGCGGCACTATTCATTCATTGGTTTCACAGAACAAGCCCGTACAAGTCGTGGGAGTGTTTGCGGGAATCCCGGAGAAGAACGGTTATTCCGCGTTTGCCCGACATCTTCACAGGAAATGGGATTTGCGAACCAACCCGATCGCGGAGCGTTGGCATGAAGACACAGTGGCGATGAACGAATTGGGCATTACTAAGTTCGAACACTGGGATTACCTCGAGGCTCCTTACAGGACGGGACCGGACGGTTCTCCGCTTTACCTGGGAAACGAAGAATTAGTGGGCGAGTTGGCCGGAGAAGATCGCACGCTACGGGATCGGATCGCGCAAACAATGCGAAAGCATTTAGCTAATTTCCCCCAGACTACCGTGCTCTACTTCCCACTGTCGCTCGGCAAGCACGTCGATCATCAAATCCTCTTCGATATCGGATTAGAACTTTCTGCGTCCGCATGGCAGGTCCGTTTCTATGAGGATTACCCATACGCGCAGGCTTACGAAGTTGCTGGACGTCAACTGAAATGGTTGCCGAAAGTTGTCTCGATTGATTTGGCACCGAAATTACGGGCCGCGTGCGCTTATACATCCCAGCTCCGCGGTTTAGGCGGTTCACCAGCGATACTAGAAAACCGTTTGCAGGCTTTCGGAGCGTCAGTAGGCGGCGAAAAGGTTAGCGAGCGTTACTGGCAGGTCGCCGCCAACGGTGTGAACAGAACTGCAACGCAGCGGACTGATATCTTTCAGCCACTCGCTCGAAAGAATGTGGCAATGCGGCTCCGCGATTTTGGGAAGTTTCTCAAAACGTTTCGCTGGCATGACCTGGATGAAGTGCTTCCAGTGGGCGATGGTAATTGTTTGGATGTTGGGTGCGGCCCCGCGCGTCACCGAGCGCTGGTGCAGGCGCGAGGCTACAGATGGGTCGGCATCGATCGTCGGGACTCGGTTGGCGCAATTGTGCGCGCCGACGCGAGTTCGTTGCCAGTTTCGAAAAGGAGCGTGGCCGCCGTTGTCGCCTGGCAGGTCTTCGAGTACGTAGAACAACCGGAGTTTCTCGTCGCTGAAGCCGCGCGCGTCGTTGAACCCGGGGGCATATTCTGCGGCAGCGTCTCCTTTCTGGAGCCCGTGCATGGTCATACTTACTTTAACCTTAGCCCTCTTATTCTGAAGCGACTTCTGGCGCGACACGGATTCGGAGATATTGAGATCAAACCGGGATTGAATGGTATGGCGCTGGTGTGGTGGACCTGGCTAAGCCGTAGTGGGATTCCATTCGCGTCCAACTTTGCCATCCCTTTGGCACTCGTCGCGATTGCTCCGCTTGCGGCCATTATGTTTTTCGCGAGTTGGTTCCACTGGCGCGTAGGGAGCGGCAGTGGTCACACGATGCGCTGGCTCACTGAAACAGCGCCATTAGAATTTGCCGGGCATATCATGTTTTCCGCGCGCCGGACGGGCAGGACGCGGTCTGGCGCATGGGTTTCGCAACAAGAGAACCTGTCGTAGATCGTCTGACTGATGCACATCTGTTTTCTATTGTCTGCTTTCCACAGCGCCTCAGTTGGCGGTGGCGCCGAGTCTTACGTGAGTACGATGGCCGACGCGCTACTGGAACAAGGCCATCGCGTTTCTGTTATCGCCTTCGGGCAGTCAGATCGTGGTAATGGACAGTTGCGTCTGCTCGAAGTTAAAAAACCAAACTTACACTGGTTGCTCTATCGGGGGCTGCCATTTGCCAAGTCGTTAGCGATGCCTGTTCGTGAAATCGAGTGGTCGCGCCGCATGTGGTCGGCCTTAGCGGCACTGCATAGAGAAGATCCGGTGGATGTTGTCGAGACAGGGGAAACTCTGGTTCTGCAACAGGTGGCGGCTGGCAGAAAACCGCCGCTTGTTGTACGCGGACACGGAAACCCACTAGCAATCAAGCGTTTCGGAGGTGCGCACGCTGACTTGGGAGATCGGCTGGGGCGAAGGCTGCAACTTGCGGGCATGCGACGCGCGAGCGCAGTTACAGCAGTGAGCAAGTTTCAGGCAAGGGAACTATGCCGCGATCTTTCCCTTCCCGAAGAAGCCATCCGTGTGATTCCAAATCCGATTTCACCGACGTTGCTGCAAGAAGCACTCGAGCAACCGGAAATTGAATCGACCAGGCCTGTCGTCCTTTACACGGGGCGAATTGAGTTGAACAAAGGAAGTCTGGAGTTGTTGCGATCGGTATCTCGAGTTGCCGCCGGTTTTCCGGACGTTGAATACGTGATTGCGGGGGGCCGTCATAATTCCATCGACGAGCAAACACTTGAGCGCGCGCTGACAGTAGCCAACACGCGCGAGCACGTTCGCCTGCTCGGACATGTTCCATGGCAGCAGCTAGCAGAGTGGTATCGACGGGCGACTGTATTTGTTATGCCTTCCCGGTACGAAACCTTTGGCATTAGCGTTATCGAGGCGATGGCTTTTGGCGTGCCGGTCGTAGCAGCCAATGTTGGTGGCTTACCGGAGATAGTTGAGGATGGCGTGACCGGCATTCTCGTGCCGCCTCAAGATCCAGACGCCCTGGCCGAGGCAGTTATTCACCTGTTGCGCGATCCGGAGTTGCGGCGCCGTTTGGGACGTGCCGCCAGAGATCGTGTCGTGAGCGAATATAGAATCGAACGAGTCGTTGAGCAGACCTTGAAAGTGTATGAAGGAGTGTTGCAGAAAAGTCCCGGGCGATTCAGTGTTTCTTTTGAACTACTTAAGCCTGAATAACAGGAGTCCCAGGCCTGTGAAGTTGTTCTTTGACAAAGCGGGTCTATGAGAATTTTAACTTTTTCTTCGCCGTATCCTCCGGAACTAGGTGGAATGCAATCTCACGTCTACAACCTGACCCAGTCATTCGCCCGTTTGGGACATGAGGTACGCGTGGTCACTAAGCGACAGCATGGAGTACTGTCGCGGGAACGAGACGGCTCCGTTGACGTTGTTCGAATACCATTTCTCAAGCTTCCAAAAGCAATGACCCTGCAATATGTAGGAGCAGCGGCGGCATATCTGACCTGGCTGGTACTGACCTGGAAGCCTGACATCTTGCACGTACATAGCTTTTGGCCCGAGTTGCTGGCCACCAAACACCTTCATCGTAGGGTTCGAATCGTGCACACCGCACACGAGTCGCTTTTCTTAATTATGGCTGAGCAGCCACGATACCATCGCCGGCTGCGTTTTATCTTCTCCAACCTTGATGGACTTATTGGGCCGAGTCGGGAGTTGATCGAGGTCGCCGGCGCTTTCGGAATCCCGGCGGACCGCAGCATGTTCCTGTCGAATGGCGTGGATGCCGAGAAGTTCTCGCCATCTGTAGAGGGACTGATCAGGCAGCGATACGGACTTGCAGCTTCAACCCAAATCGTACTTTGTCCTCGGCGGCTGGTGCCTAAGAATGGCGTAAAGTTTTTGATCGGCGCCGTTCCCGAGATTCTGCGACGAAATCCGGAAACAGTGTTCGTAATCGTTGGTGAAGGGCCGGAAAGAACAGCGCTCGAAACGCAGAGCTCTGAGCTCAAGGTTCTGGACAAGATAATCTTCGCCGGTGGGATTTCCAATGATGAGATCAACCGCTACTACGCAGATG
This sequence comes from Pyrinomonadaceae bacterium, assembly GCA_041493085.1. Taxonomy (GTDB): domain Bacteria; phylum Acidobacteriota; class Blastocatellia; order Pyrinomonadales; family Pyrinomonadaceae; genus PSRF01. Next base: position 8,107 of record JBGPYG010000049.1, read on the forward strand.
CAGATCTGGTGATTTTGCCTTCGCTGAAGGAAGCGACAAGTATTTCGGCTCTGGAGGCAATGGCCTCCGCCAAGCCAATCGTGGCGTCGGACGTTGGCGGGTTGCCCTACCTGGTCGAAAACGACGTAACCGGCTTACTCGTGCCTCCGAGTGATTCAGAAGCGCTCGCGAGTGCCATCAGTGAATTACTGGGCTCCGCTGAACGGCGCGAACTAATGGGCACGGCCGCCCGCGCGAAGGTCCTCAGAGAGTTAACCTGGGATCACATCGCTCGACGCACGGTGGAGTTCTACTCACGTGTTTTAAGGCAGACTCCAGGAGCTGGCGATCTAAATGAGTTTCACGACCGCGGTTCAATCTAACTCAGCTGGGCGGCTGAGGCGCTTTCTGCGGCTCGATAGGCCGTTACGGATCACAAAGGAACAAGGAACCGTGACCGGGCACGTCGGCAAGAGGCGCAGAACTTTCCTCAGATTAATCCTGGTCGTTGTCGGTATCGGGGTGGGCCTATCGCTTTGCGAAATAAGCATGCGGGCTTTCCAGCTGGGGAATACCCGGACTCTGTCGCTATATAACAATAGGATTTTCAAGCTCCCGCCTCATATCAGATTCATGAATTACCACGAAAACAAGAATCTGGTCGAAACAAACAATCTGGGCTTTCATGATCGTGAACGCCAGGCCACGAACGATAACTACAGAATTTTGTTCCTGGGTGATTCTTTGGTAGAGGGTCGACAGGTAAAAACAGAGAGTCTCTTTACCAGCCGTCTTGAGAAAAAGCTGACCAGCGACGGGCAAAAGATAGAAGCCATCAACGGAGGAGTTCCCGGTACGGGCACCCCCTACCAGTATGTTCTGTGGAAAGATTTCTTCGAGCCTAACGTCAAGATAGATCACCTGGTCTTATGCTTTTTTATGGGTAACGATCTAATCGATAACAGCCCCGAGCTTGGTTCGTCGAAATCGGGCGGCAGCGACAGCGGTTTCTATGTTGATAGCACGGGCACAATCCTGGACGTTGGCGAAAAACCCGGTTTGCTCAAGCGGGCAATCAATTCCGGCCGCGACCATTCCGTTCTTATCAACACTTTGTACGAGGGCGCGTACCGAATCAGAAGGAACTTCCAGGAGGCGGCCGAGGAAAACGGAGAAGGTTATGCAGAGCGACGAGAACGACAAGATACTGCCGGCGCCTGGGAAGCTTCCGAGCAGGGGACAATCGCACTAATCAGAAAATGGAAGGCGGAGCTAACCGGGAAAAACATTCCTTTTGACATTGTCATCATAGATAGGCCCGGAAGGGTCTATAACAAGTTTGAGTTAAGTTTCATGGAAAGACTTCAAGCGACCTGCGCGCAAGACCAGATCGGTTGCCTGCGGTTGAAGCTCGATGGCGATCCTTATGAGTTGAACTCATTCGATGGAATTGCCCTGGGTCATTTTAATGACAGGGGCCATGAGAGAGTCGCCAACGAACTGTATGAGTATTTCCAATCGCACCACAAAGCAATATTCAATCGCTGAGACGCGCTTGAGTTCGTTTGCCGTTTAACCTGACATGCCGGGAAAGATAAGTGTTCTGCTGCCTACGTTCAACAACGCGGAGATAATCCGCGCGACCCTGGAGTCTATTCGTTGGGCGGATGAGATTCTGGTGGTGGATTCTTTTAGCACCGACAGCACTCTGGACATCTGCCGCGAATATGGCGCTCGCGTTATTCAGCACGAGTACATCCAATCGTCCAAACAGAAAAACTGGGCCATTCCGCAATGCGCTCATGAATGGGTGCTCCAAATAGACACCGACGAGGTCCTGGAACCTGGCGCGAAGGAAGAAATTCTTAGACGAATCGCGGCAGCGCCACCGGATGTTCATGCGTTTGCTCTTCCGCGCAAGAACCACGTTCTCGGGAAGTGGCTTAGCACTGCCAATCTTTATCCGGATCTGCAAACAAGGGTCTTTCGCCGCGACGTCGGACGGTTTGAGGATAAGGAAGTTCACGCGCATGTTTCCGTGCCAGGGAAGATCGAAGTTCTTGAGCATAACGTCTTGCACTATGGCATGACTTCCATCAGCAAGCAGTTGCGCAACATCGATCGCTACTCACGCTACCAGGCCGATGAATTGCGAAAACGCGGCAAGCAGTTTCGCTGGGCTCAGATGGTAGTTCGTCCGCCGGCTGTTTTCGCTTACTACTACTTTTGGAAACTCGGATTTACTTCCGGATATCGAGGCTTGCTCGTCGCGTCGCTGAACGCGACGTACGACTTTTGGGCGCATGCGAAGCTCTGGGAGTTGGAAGACTCAGGCCTTGCAAACGTCCCTGACGATGCAACATCGAGACTTAATGACGCGCCGGTGAGACTCGCCGGCAAGCCAGGATCTCGCTTTGATTGATGCGGGGGATAGTTAAGGTTTGCAGCTTCTGTATTTCTTCTTTCGCGTTTGGGCCAGACTATCCGCGGCAATCTATGGCGGTGAGGGTATCAACGTTCCCTTAATGTTTATGCCCACTCAGGCGATCGCGCCGACCCTGCGCGCATACGGCGCCGCTATTGGTCAACGCGTGCGTTTTCGATCCCCTCTGGTCATTCACAATAGCGATAGTCAACGGCGGCGTTACTATGAAAAACTTGAAGTGGGCGACGATTGTTATTTCGGCCGGGAACTGTTTTTGGATTTGCAGGACAAGATCGTAATTGAAGACCAGGTGACGATTTCTCACCGCGTGATGATCCTGACGCATACCGACGCCGGCACCAGCCCGCTGAGGGACGAGTTCATCCCTACAGATCAAGGACCGGTGATCATTCGCAGGGGCGCTTACATCGGCGCCAATGTGACTATCCTGCAAGGTGTCGAAATCGGTGAATCAAGCGTAGTTGGCGCCGGCGCGGTCGTGACGCGATCGGTTCCTCCGGCAAGTGTCGTAACTGGTGTGCCTGCAAAAACTGTGAAGACTTTGAACGTGCGACAAGCCGAGAGACGGGCGTGAGAGGTGTGAATGGCTAAACGATTAGCGGGAATCCAGCAGCGCAAGGGCGCTATCTTCGGAATAGCCTTGCTGGTTATTGTCGTGGTGGCAGTAGATCTATACGCGGTGGGGCAAGGGCTCTCTTATCGCGAGTTGATCGTGGCCTTTGCAGCCCTGATTGGCGGAGTCGTCGTTTTTGGCGGGGAGCGGGGTATTCGGTTTGGCTTTGTGTTGTGGGCGCTGACGCTGGCCCTTGGCTATCGCACACTTCAATATACAAAAGACTTGACCATCCATCCCGCGGAAATTCTCTTGTGGCTGCTCTTCTTCTGTATTCTGGCCCAGCGAGAGTTGGTTGCAATCACGCGTATAACGCTTCCGTTTTGGATCTGGCTGCTGGTTCCGTTCTGCGTCCTGGCCTGGTGGCCGCTGATTGCCGGCGATGCGCCATGGGACAAGATGCTCAATGAGTTTCGCTCATTCTTGTTGCTTGTGCCGCTCATGATTGTGGGGACTGCAGTCTTGCAGCGCCCGCGCTACTGGCGTTACCTGTTGCTCGCTTTCTTCCTAGCAAGTACCTGGATTGCATTGATGGGAGTCATTGAATACTGGTTCCCGGAAGTAACCAAGCTCTTTCCCTCTTTCATGAGTCAACCGAAGGCCGTTATCACGGCGGACGGCTTTGCGCGAGCGCAATTCTCATTCTGGGGAGGAGCCCCGGCCACCTTCGTTTGTGTGCTGGCCCTGCCCAGCGCCATCGCACTGGCATGGTGGTGGCGTGGCGGGCTTTATCGTACGGCAATCGTCGCCGCTTCGCTCTTGCAAATCGTGGCGATTTACATTGGCGGTTATCGCAGCATTTGGCTGCTGCTATTAATTCAAGTCGTGATCGCCTGCCTGCTGGGCATTCGCAAGGGCGGCGCCGCAGTTGCATTGCTATGCGTCGCTGTTGCCCTGATGGGGTATCAGTTTATTCCCAAAACCGGCGAACGAGCGTTCTCTACTATCGCGGCCCTTCAGGGGCGCCCGACAGATTCAAGCGCCCTGGACCGCCTTGACCGAGCGGTTGGGGCTTTGAATCAAGTTTATCAGTCACCTTTTGGAAGCGGCTGGAGCAGCGCCGGATGGGTACACAGCGATTTCCTTCAGGTCGCCGTTAACCTGGGTATCATCGCCGGCTTAATTTTCCTCGGCGGATATATCTACACACTGTTGCGCCTGGGGCGCCGGCTTCTACCGTACCTCGGGACGGGGGAGCAGGGAGACCTTGGCTTTACACTCCTGCTGTCCTTCGTTGCTGCGGGAGGTCTCCTGGCAATGGAAGGCGTGGAGGTGTTACCGCAGTTCGTATTGCCAGTCTGGTTTGTTTGGACCCTGGTGGAGGTTTGGTTGCAGCAAACGCCTGACCTGCGCAAACTCTGTCCCGCGCCTCTAACGTCATATTCCTCTCAAATAGGGGATTTCGATTACCGGGCGGTTTGAAAACAGATGTCTGAATCTATGAACGAGGTAACCCGCGCCGGCGATCCACGCAAGGTAGTTTTTGTTGAATGCGCCGCTGCTATGGGAGGCGTTCAATTCAGCACGCTCTATCTGGTCCAACACCTTGACCCCGCACTCTGGAAACCGATTGTTGTTTGTCCTGAAGAAGGAGATCTAACGGACGCTTGTCGGCGCTTGGGTATCCAAGTGCATATTCTGGAGCAACCCAAACTGCGCTCAACCAGCTTTCGAATTAGCAACGACCTACGCCTGCCGGATCCGACGGCCTGGCTGTGGGACGGAATGGCAATGCTCATTGCGGCGCGCCGGCTGGCTCGCTTCCTCGCGCAAACAAAACCTCATCTGGTTGTAACCAAAGGCTTGTTCCCACACTTCTACGGCGGCCTGGCAACGCGCCGGTTAGGCATCCATTGCATCTGGCACGTTCAGGATTTCATCTCGGAGCGATTCCTGGGCCTTTACCGTCGAGCTTTTGCTTTGGCGGCGCGCTTGCTGCCGGATCACATCATTGCCGACGGCGCAGCGATAAGTCGTCAGTTGAGCCCTGTCAGGGATCGTATCAGCGTTATCCTTAACGGCGTGGACGCAAATGTATTTCGGCCAGGAATCGATGGGGCAAGCGTACGAGGAGAACTCGGTCTTCCCGTCGGCGCAATCGTCATTGGTCATGTGGGTCGGATGACGCCGTGGAAAGGACAGCACTATTTACTCGAAGCCTTTGCGCCGATAGCTCGCGAAGTGCCAAACGCTTATTTAGTCTTTGTGGGCGATCCGGTATTCGATACTGATTCATATCAAAACAAATTGCTGAACTTGACTGCGAAGCTTGGCCTGACGGAACGGGTCAGGTTTGCCGGCTACCGCCACGATTTGCCTGAAGTGTTGGCGGCGCTGGACGTGTTTGCCTTCACCTCGGTCGAGAAAGACACCAGCCCGCTCACACTGCTTTCCGCCATGGCATCGGGGCTTCCGATTGTCGCCTTTGACATCGAAGGAGTCAGGGAATTGATCGATGAAGAAGAGCAATTGCTGCTGGTACCGCCAAGAGAAGCGGATGCTCTCGCGGAATCACTTCTGAGGCTGCTCTCTGATCTGGAACTCAGACGGCGGCTAAGCGCGTCTGCTCGCCGGCAAGCAGAAACTAGATTCAGTCTGGAACGCCATGTGACGAGCATTGAGGAGGTGTTCCTGAATCTGGATCAGCAGTCGCGCTCGGCGGTCAGGAAACCGCTTCCGGCGGTGGCTGACAACGTGCTCGCTAATGGCAGAACAGTTGCGAAGCATTCTCTTCGTCCATAACGGCGCAGCTCAGTTTGTGCGCCTCGACCTGGAAGAATTACGGAAGCATCATCGGGTCACTGAGTGCTATCTGCGCTCGCGCTGGGTAAACCCCGCAACGATCTGGCGACAAGTAAGAACGCATGATCTGGTCTTTGGCTGGTTTGCTTCCTGGCATACGTTCTTACCTTTCGTATTCGCCAGGCTACTCGGCAAGCCCTCGGTACTGGTTGTGGGCGGCTACGACGTCGCTAACATGCCGCAGATCGGCTA
>JBGPYG010000421.1:0-2871 GCA_041493085.1 Pyrinomonadaceae bacterium
ACTAGAAACCTGAGCACGCGCCCGCTGCCACAAGGTAAATCGAGGATCGTGTGCACGTCTGTTAACTTCGCTCGCTCAAGCACCTGATCAATACAATGAATCGCCGACAGGCCAACCTTGTAGTAGTGTGCACCATTGCCGTCATACATGCTGTCGTTGAAATAAATCTTCCCGCTAACTTTCTTGAGCAGTTCACGTTCTGTCTCAGTGAGTGATGGATCGGAAAGCAGCCGCTGCTTTTGTAGTAGCGGGCGCGGCGGAATGGCTCTCACCCAACGGCGCACAGCGCCGAGATAGGGCCAAAGGGGTTGGGGAACTACGCGCTTGAGTCTTTGAACGTTCATCCGCGAGTTTGAAAAGCAAACATATCCTGAGGCCTTCCTTGACGACACTGTTTCGAGGTCTTTAGACTGGCCAACTGGACGGGAAGCAACATAAGCAGCTTAAGGTTTCGATTGCAAGTGAACAAATGCGCAGGTAGTGTCCTACTTTGAACTAGTCTCTGTGCGTCCTCTGTGTTCTCTGTGTCTCTGTGGTGAATCTTTATTAGCGATTGCTCACCACAGAGATACAGAGAACACGGAGGTTACACAGAGAAGACTGAAATTAGGACATCACAAATGCGCGCCTGTGGCAGGCTCGCGAGTGCAGATAGATCTTGAATGGATTTTGAAACCAGCAAAGGCAAGAGCCGCAATCATCCCCCAGCCACATCCGCATTAACGGCCAGGACCGTAGAGGTCAAACTTAGCGAACTCGCTGAAAGACCCTCTCCCGCCACTCCCGATAGACACGCGCTGATCAAGTCCGAGGAGGCCGGCGTACAGCTCAACCTCGGCGAGTTATGGCACTATCGTGAGCTGCTCTACTTCCTGACCCTTCGAGACATCAAGGTCCGTTACAAGCAGACGCTGATGGGAGTGGCTTGGGTAATCATCCAACCGTTGACGACGGTGTTAATCTTCACGCTTGTCTTCAACCGCTTCGTGCGCCTTGACACCGGCTCGCTGCCTTATCCGCTTTTCGCCCTTTCGGGTTTGCTGCTCTGGCTGTTTTTCGCTAACGCCGTCACCAACAGCACTCATAGCCTCGTGATCAATGCGAACCTGATTACGAAAGTGTATTTCCCGCGCATGTTTATTCCGGCGGCTTCAGTCGGCGCCGGTCTTGTTGATCTGGGCGTAGCCTTTCTGCTGCTTATTGTGCTCAGTTTCTACTATGGCGTCGCGTTGACTCTTAACATCCTGCTGCTGCCACTTTTCGTCTTGATGATGGCGCTGCTCGCGCTGGGAGTGGGCCTGCTCTCGGCGGCGGTCACGGTCAAATACCGCGATCTGCGCCACGCGCTTCCGTTCATCATCCAGCTCTGGATGTTTGCCTCGCCCGTTATCTACCCGACGAGCATCGTTCCGGAAAGATGGAAATGGCTAGTCACTATCAACCCGGCCGCCGGGATCATCGAAGGGTTCCGCGCCTCGCTCACAGGCCTGAGCTTCGACTGGATGCACCTCTCCATTGCAGCCGTCATCACGCTGGCGCTGCTCGTTTGTTCGATCTATGTCTTCCGGCGTTTCGAGCACACTTTCGCCGACGTAGTTTGAGTTTCCAAAGATGAAGCCCGCAATCAAAATCGAACACGTCAGCAAACGTTACCGCATCGGCGGGTTGCATCCCGGGTACATGACCTTCCGCGAAATGCTCGGCGGCCTCGTGACCGCACCGTTCAAAAGGCGCAAGCGCGGCAACGGTCATCAGACGCTCTGGGCGCTCAGCGATATTAATCTGGAGATCGGACAGGGCGAACTGGTAGGAATCATTGGCCACAACGGAGCGGGCAAGTCCACCTTGCTAAAGATTCTTTCGCGCGTGACGAAACCAACGACCGGCGAAGTGGAACTCTTTGGACGTATCGGTAGCCTGCTGGAAGTTGGCACCGGATTTCACCCGGACCTCACGGGACGTGAAAACATCTTTCTCAGCGGCGCCATTTTGGGGATGCGCCGCGCCGAGATCAACCGCAAGTTCGATGCAATCGTAGCCTTCTCGGAGTTGGAGAAGTTCATTGAAACTTCGGTCAAGTGGTATTCCTCAGGCATGTACGTTCGGCTGGCTTTCTCTGTTGCAGCGCATCTCGAGCCGGAGATCTTGATGATGGACGAAGTGCTGGCAGTAGGCGATGCTGCCTTTCAACAGAAGTGCCTTGACAAGATGCACGAGATTCGCCAGCAGGGTCGCACGATTCTCTTCGTCTCCCACGACATGGCTGCTATCACCAGACTGTGTAAGCGGGTCGTCCTGCTTGAAAACGGCAAAATCACCTTGGACGGCGAGCCGCGCGAGGTTGTGAAGCGCTACCTGAGTTCGAGTTGGAAGACTGGCGCACTGCGAGAGTGGAAGAATCAACAGGATGCTCCCGGCGATCAGGTCGTTCGACTCAGGCGCGTGCGCGTGCGCGCTGAAGACGGCACAACGGTTTCAGTGGTTGATATACATAAGCCGTTTGGTATAGAGCTAACCTATGACGTGTTGGAGGATGATCATGCGCTCGTGCCCGTAATGGAGTTTTATAACGAAGAAGGCACCGAGCTTTTCAGCACGCATGACACCAGTGCCGACTGGCGGCAGCGTTCGCGCCCGCGCGCAACCTATAGAAGCACCGTCTGGATTCCCGGCAACTTGCTCGCCGAAGGTAGTTTGGTAGGCCATGTCTCAATCATGTCTCACTTCCCCGCGACCGTCCTGCACGCTTACGAGCGCAATGCCTTCGCCTTTCAGGTGGTTGACAGTCCTTCAGACGATTCCGCGCGCGGCGACTACATTGGCCCAATGCCCGGCGTGATTCGCCCGCTGCTGAATTGGACTACCGCAATG
>JBGPYG010000344.1:0-4535 GCA_041493085.1 Pyrinomonadaceae bacterium
ACGATTCAGGCTGACATCATCAAACAAAAACTCCCGGAGCGAAATGGCGGCTACCCGGCAGTTGAGAAAGAACTCGGCAAGTCGTACGGCAAAACGAGCAAACTCGTTTACGAGAAACTCACCACCGGCAACCCAATCGATCTGGTTCGCTATCAAGTGGCCAATTGCTACATGGGGCGCTGTGGTTTGATCAATTCGGGTGGCGAGTCGAAAGGCGCAAGCGACCTGGCAGAAGCGGTGCGCACGGCGGTCATCAATAAGCGCGGCGGCGGCACTGGGCTCATCTCCGGTCGCAAAGCATTTCAGCGCCCCATGAGCGAGGGCGTCGAGCTGCTGAACGCGATTCAGGATGTTTATCTCAGCGAGGAGATCACTATCGCATAACCCAGGCTGTCAAATTCAGAATATCGAGGGCGGACCTACATGTCCGCCCTTTCGCTATACTACGAACCCACCCGAGCGAACACGTTAACCGGTATCAGAACCGGGAGCGGACCGGGGTCCCCGGCGCGGCGGCCGCGCTGGGTGGTGGTTGCGACCGGGTAGGTTTCAGCGCACACACCTCCCCGACCCGGTCGCTACCGCTCCCGGTTCTGATGTTAACTGCAATCTTGTTATCATGCGGCGCTCGTATATCAGGTGAGCCGGAGTGTCATTGGGAGTGCAAGCCGAATCAGCACAAGTATCCGATGTTGAGCTTCTTCATGCCGTCGCGCGCGGGGATGAAGGGGCGTTAGCACGCCTTTACGACGCGTACCGGGTAATCCTATTTGGCCTGCTCGTCCGTATATTGAATAGCCGCGAAGAAGCGGAGGACGTTTTGCAGGACGTATTCATTCAGGTGTGGCGGCGAGCCAGGGATTTTGACGAAAAGCGAGGCCGGCCGTTTACCTGGCTGGTCACCTTGACGCGCAGCCGCGCCATTGATCGTCTGCGGCAGCTTGGAGCGCGCCAGCGTCTGGCAGAATCAGCAGAACGGGATCGGCCTGAGGAAGCATCTGACGCGCTCTCAGACACTATCAAGGTGGCGCAGAAAGAGATCGTCCAACGTGCCCTCGCTGAACTCCCTGATGAGCAAAGACAGACGCTCGTGCTCGCCTATTTTGAAGGGTTAACCCAGTCGGAAATAGCCGCAAAGCTGGGCGCCCCGCTGGGAACAGTCAAAACGCGAATGCGTTCGGGGATGGCTAAACTGCGCGCGCGCTTAGGATCACAATGGGGATCACAATTGGAGAACTTCGGTTAGCTCACGGGAAGCATGACGCACGAAAACTACAAGGAGTTGCTGGCGGCGAATGCACTGACTGCACTTGATGCAGAAGACGCACGCGCGCTGGATGCTCATCTTGAAAGCTGTGCTGACTGCCGCTCGGAAATGAGCGCGTGGCAAGACACCGCTGCGCGCATCGCCCTCGACGCTAAACCGCTTGAGCCGCCGGCGCAGTTGCGCGAACGCATACTCGCGAGCGTCCGTGCTGAGAGTCGCCAGCAAAGTTCGGCCAATGATCGTGCTGAACGCCTTGTTACACCGAAGCTCAGCCAGGGCGATTCCAAAGTCCTCGCGTTTGAACGGCCGCAACGAGATGTCTGGGCTTCACTTAGATCCTTCGCCGCCATCGCCGCTACGCTCGTCTTCGGTGCATTGATCATTTCGCTCCTGGTGCTCTGGCAGCAAAACCGCGCGACTCAACAAGAGTTTGCCCGGCTATCCACGGAGATGCGGCGAGCGAAAGCGCAACTCGATCATGAGCGCGCAGTGGTGGAGCTATTAACCTCTCCGGACGCCCACATGGCCAAGTTAGCGGGCACGAAAGACGCACCTGGCGCGCAGGCGATGCTTGCTTACGATAAAAGCGGACATGCGATGTTGCTGGCCAAGGGCCTGCCGGCGGTCCCTAAAGGTATGGCGTATCAGCTTTGGTACATCAAGGACAACAAGAAAATGCCGGGCAAGGTGTTTACACCCGACGACGCCGGTAATGGAGTTCTGGAGGATCAAATTCCTGCCGTAGCGCGCGATGCAGCAGTCTTTGCCATCACCCTCGAGCCGGAAAGCGGCGTGCAAGTGCCCACCGGTTCAATCTATCTTGTTAGCGCGACGTAAGATCTCAACAAGATGCTCTAGTCTTTTCAGCCTGAGTGACCTGGCCACGAGAAACCTGCTAAACTCCCTTATCAAACAAACAGGCGGGGTTTCAGGTTTATGGCAAAGAAAGAAGAACCAATGGTAGACAACGTCATCTCCGATGAAACCGGGGCATTTGATCTGCGCTTCATCCTCTGGCGACACTTCTGTCAGCAAAACAACATTCCTGTTGAAACGTTGCCAAGCCAACTCGATGGCGAGCAAAAAGATAAATGGGAAGAACTCAAGGCAAGTCGTCTGCGCGGGCAGAAATAGTAAGCACTAAATGGCAGAAGCCCGACTGTTAGGGAGGGCTCCTCGGGTGAGTTAGAGCCCTCCCTAACGGTCGGGCTTCTGCTTGTTTTCAACCGCAAAACTCTTAAAACCTTCCCGCTCCTAGTTTGTAAACTCCCGTGAGAAAAGGATTGGTCTTTCTTTCCTTCCCGATCGTCGTTACCGGTCCATGTCCTGAATAAACCTCCACGTCATCACCCAGCGGCAGGAGTTTGTTCATAATCGAATCCAGCAGTTGCTCAGTTGATCCGCCCGGCAGATCGGTTCTGCCGACCGAGCCTGCAAAAAGAACGTCGCCGACAAAAACTTTTCGTTCGGTTGGTTCAAACAGAACGACATGGCCGGGCGTGTGGCCGGGGCAATGGATCACTTTGAATTCAAGCTCACCCACCTGATACATCTGGCCGTCCTCCCAATAGCCATCAACTTTCGGCGGCGTCTCGAAATCTAATCCGAGCGCCACCCACTGATCGCGTGGAATACCGATCCAGCCCGCCTGTTCGGGAAGCGCGTCGTAGATAAACTCATCCGCCTTGTGAAGCATTATGTCGGCGGCGGGTTTGAGCTTCTTTAAGGCCGCGACGCCGCCGATGTGATCCAGGTGTGCATGTGTCACCGCAATCGCCTGCAACTCAAACCCATGCTTGTCGATTGCCGCAACTATCGACTTTGAATCGTCACCGGGATCAATACATATCGCCCGCTTCGTCTTTTCGCACCCCACAACGCGCGTGTTTTGTTGAAACGCAGTGACCGTGATTTCTTCGATGATCATAAAATGATTCCCATTTAAAGAGTATAATTCTGGAAGAACAAATCTGCTATTGAATGAGGTTTTAGAATTAGTTATGCCGATTAGCACTATATCAGCGTCGTTAGCCGAAGTGCTTGACTCATTGACCGCTGAGGGCGCGCCGGAATTGACTGAGCATCTGGCGGGCGGGGCGTTGAAGTGTTATGCCTGCGGCCATCGCTGTCTCATCAAGGAAGGCAAGCGCGGCATCTGCAAAGTCCGCTTCAACGAGGGCGGACATCTGCGCGTGCCAACAAACTACGTGGCGGCGCTCGCCTGCGATCCGACCGAGAAGAAACCTTTCTTTCATGTGCTGCCGGGCTCAGACACTTTAACTTTCGGCATGCTTGGTTGCGATCTCCACTGCGCTTATTGTCAAAACTGGTTAACTTCACAGGCGCTGCGCGACGATTCAGCGGGCACTCAGCCGCAACCAGTAACCCCGGAGCGGCTCGTGGCCATGGCGAAAGCCTACGGCGCTTCGATGGTTGGCAGCAGCTATAACGAGCCTTTGATTACAGCGGAGTGGGCCGTTGATGTTTTCAAGCAGGCGCGGGCGGGAGGTTTCCTCACCGCGTTCATTTCAAACGGCAACGCGACACCTCAGGTGCTCGACTATCTTCGTCCCTGGACCGACTGTTACAAAATTGATCTGAAGTCGATGGGCGACAAAAACTACCGGCAGCTTGGTGGCGTTGTCGACAATATTCTCGACACTGTAAAGATGGTTCACGACCGCGGCTTTTGGGAAGAGATTGTGACGCTCGTGATTCCCGGGTTCAACGATTCGGAGGACGAACTTAAGCGCGCCGCAGATTTCATCGCCTCAGTTTCACCTGACATTCCCTGGCATGTGACGGCCTTTCACCAGGACTACCACATGACTGCGAACGCAAACACTACCGCCGAGCAGTTGATACGCGCTTGCGAGATTGGACGCGAGGCCGGGTTGCGTTACATTTACGCGGGCAATCTTCCGGGAAGAGTAGGTCGTTGGGAAAACACTTACTGTCATTCGTGTGCTGAATTGCTGGTTGAGCGCTATGGTTACCTGATTCGCGCGATGAGCGTCACGCCGCAAGGAAAATGCCCGTCGTGCGCGACGAGCATTCCGGGCATCTGGGGCTGAGCTAAATCACTTTAATCCACAAAGACCCAAAAGTTCCATCAGAACCGGGAGCGGGTAGCGACCGGCCACAGACGCAACTTGAATGTCGGCATCCATTTCCACTGCTCACGATTTCAGTTGAGTGTCGAGCCGGTCGCTACCGCTCTCGGTTCTGATGTGCAGCACAAGAATTGTCAGTTGAGGTCGGCCCAACT
>JBGPYG010000259.1:0-5985 GCA_041493085.1 Pyrinomonadaceae bacterium
CCCGCATCACCGCGCTGCTGTTCGGGGAGCTTGCCTTCAAAGCCGTCCTGCCAGAGGTAAGCCGCGATGGCCTGTATCTGTTGCTCGCCGTCGGCATCACGCATATGCGGACCGCTATCATCCGGGTTCGTAGCAAAGCGCCAGAAGGTCGGCATCTTGGTGCCGGGCCGGAAACCCTGCGGGTTAGAGAGCCAAACTGGAATCCATTCCTTGCGGAGTTTCAACCGCACATCCTTCAGGTTTGGCCCGACCTTCTTCTGGTCCTGCAGCAAATACTTCGACTGCAGGTTCAACTGATCGATGCGAGCTGCCAGGATGCTGTTTGTAACCTTCAGCGCTTCCGCCTGCGCCAACATTTTCTGCGCTCCTTCGTCGCTGGTTCCGTCCGGCGGGCTTTCATCCAATCTAATCTGCTTCTGGTTACCCGTAATTTGGTCTTCAAGCTGGCTGATGCTCTGTCGTGTACTACTCAAAGCATCAGTCTCGCGATCAAAGCCTTCGTAGCGATGACATCCCACGCAGCCGCGCTGGTAGAAAAGGTCACGTCCAAGATTCAGCGTGTCTGCTCCCTGCGTGACGCGATCCTTAGCGTGACACTGCTGGCAGCCGGCCTCAGTGTTTTCCTTCTCAAACATCGGCCAGAGCCAGAACTTGTGTCGCCCGTGGCCCTTGACTTCGCTCGTCGTCGCGCGGCCGTTGCCCCAGTGGCAACTCGCGCAACCAAACTTATCCGGACTATGTATTTGCAGGAGGTCTCTATCTGGGTGACTGACAAACGCGCGGGCAAGGCTGTCGGGTTTCTTGCCCGGGCCACCCGGCGCGAGGTCTTCGGGCCGCAGGTCGAGCGGCTCGCGAATTCCGACGTGGCACACTTCGCAGCGATCGACAATATTGAACTCATTGACGCTGATCTGATGCGGCAGAATGGAATAGTCAAACTGATCCATCTTGCGGATCAAGCCGTCGATCTGGTTCGGCCCCAAACCAGTCATGTGATGCTTCAGATAATCGTCGCGCTTCTTCCCGAGTTCCGTTGGCTCTTTGAGCAAGTCTGCTTTTTGTCCGAGCAGTCTGGCCTTTTCATCGCGTGAATCGTTAAAGAGCTTTTCCAGTTGATCGTAATTCATCTTCTGGGTCGTCGTTTTCACGGAACCATCGGCAGCGGGTAGATCAACCTCTACCAATTCGGCGCGCTTCTGTTGTGCCTGCTTGCGATATTTGTCTTTGGCGCCGCTCGCAGCGATCTCGACGTTGTAGTTGATGACCGTGAGTTTGCCGCGTTGGTTTTGGAAGGGCTCCGTGACGGCGTCGAGCTCGCGTTGAATTTGCGCAACCTTCTGGTCAATCTCAACGATCTGGGGTTTGACGGTTTCCAGCGCAGTTTGCGCTTCCGCGTCGAGCGCCTGGTACTCCGGACTCTCTTTAACTTCCCCTTCGGTCTTGCCGGCTTGCGGTTTGATACTTTTCAGGTAGCGCGTGTAACGGTTGACAAACTGTTGCTGCATGCCTTTCCAGGGACGCTGGCCGAAGGCTTCATCGTATAGCGACCACGCGAGAGAGGCTGTGAGTAACAGAGCGCAGACGAGCATGATGCCGCTCGTGGAGCGACTCACGATCGGATCCTGTGCCGGGACCTCGGGCTCCTTTTTCACCAACGACTCGGTAGATTCAGTAGAGTCCGCCACTCGGAATTATTCCTCCGCGCTCGTCATATGCCGTCAGATTGTCAGATGTTGAACCAGGGGGTTACCCAAACATACTTGATTGTCAGTCCCAGCCGGAGGATTAGCTTTACCGGCATTGCCAACAACACGCTCACCGCGAAAAACTGGAAAGTCACGTACTGCAGCAGACTGGTTCTGGCTAAAAGTTTTTGCTCAAACGCGTCCTGCGGAAACCAGCGAAGCGGACGCAGTGAAAGCTTCTTGAAGTCCACCGTCATCAACCAGTGGAAGAACAAAGCTCCCACAACGTAAAACCCACTCACCACCAAAAAACCAAAGATGAACTTAAAAGGATTGGCGGACAGAAAGCCCAGATGCAGCGCCTTGCCTATGCGGCTGGTCGCAATCCAGTCGTGGAGGTCGACGTTCTTGTCGAACACGACTGCGTTGTGATCCCACGTTTGACCGGGCCAGAACCAGATCCAGCCAGGTCCGCGAATGAAAGTTCCAATCACGATCAGGAGAATCCACATCAGAAAGCCCCAGCAAAACATCCCCACCGCGAAGCGGCGTTGCTTGAGCGTGTAGTAGCCGTTGCCGAGCGGATTGGAATCGACGTAAGGAAAAACCATCAACCCAACCATAATGATCGACGGCATCACCACGCCGGCAATCCACGGATCGAAGTAAACGAGCATCTCCTGCAACCCGAGGAAGTACCAGGGCGCTTTCGACGGATTCATTGTCAGGTTTGGATTGGCAGGTTCTTCAAGTGGCGCGTTCAGCGTTATCGACCATACAAAAAGGACGACGGTTACGATCACCGCCGCCAGAAATTCAATCCGCACAAGATAAGGCCAGACGTGAATCTCGCGCGCCCATCCCGGACGCCACGGCTCTGCTTTGCGATGATGTGTCTTGGCGAGTTTTGGATCTGTCTCTAATTGCTCAATCAGCCGGTCGTTTGCTTTCGACTGTTTGATTCCCAACCAGGTGAAGAACGGCACCAGGAACAGCATCGCCACGATGGGAATATTGTCCGGCGCCGACGAGATGATCCATAGCTGATGCCAGTCCTGAACAAAGAAAATAGCGAGCACCACCAGGAGGACAATCACCCCCAGAGTAATTAACTTACCTCTACTTAAGTTGAACTTAGGCTTCGCCATTGTGTCTTATGTCCGACAAACTTCAGTTTGTCGACGTGTGTTGCCTGTAGTTCGCCTATCTCTGTTCAATCAAGACTTCGACAAACTTCAGGAATCTCTGATCAAGTGTCTTCGACGCGTAGCGTCGGTATGAGTTTAGCCCGGCGTTTCAACCGGGGTCCCCGCGCGGGCAGCCCGCGTGGGGTGGCAGCGCCGGGATCAGGTTATTGCGTGTTCTCGTCGCGTAGCGACGATTGAATCCAGCTCTAGTTTCAGGCGTCGCGACGCGACGCGACGCGAACACCTCGTTGACCTTTCCCGGCCTTGAAAGGCCGGGCTAAATTCATACGGACGCTACGCGTCGAAAGTACTTAATCAGAGTCTCCTGAAGTTTGTCGGACTCTAAAAACCTATTTCTTCTTCAACGCCTTCATCTCCGATTCGAGCATCACGGGAGCCGGGCCGGAGATGCCGCCGTCCTTGCGTATACGCCAGAAGTGCACGGCCATAAAGATCGAAGCCACCAGCGGGATGCCGATGCAGTGCCAGATGTACGAACGCAATAGCGCATTCGCGTCAACGATCGACCCGCCCAGCAGTCCAAAACGCACATCATTATATTGAGTCATTCCGAGCTGCACGCCGAAAGGTCCTTCTGAACCCAGCATCGGTGTAGCCCGCGCCATGTTTGTGCCGACGGTTACCGCCCAGAAACCAAGTTGATCGTCTGGCAGCAGGTATCCCGTGAATGAGAGCAGAAGCGTGAGCACTAACAACACCACGCCCACGCCCCAGTTAAACTCCCGCGGACGTTTGTATGACCCAGTCAACACGACCCGAAACATGTGCAGCCAGGTTGTGATCACCATCAAGTGGGCCGCCCAGCGATGCATGTTTCTGAGCAGCTTGCCGAAGGGAACGTCGTGCTCGAGGTAAAGAATGTCGCGGAAGGCATCGACCTTCGTCGGGTGGTAATAGAACATCAAGAGCACGCCCGTGAACGTCAGCACGATAAACAGATAAAACGTAATACCGCCCATCCCCCAGGTGTACTGGTAGCGCACCGCGTCGCGATTGATCTTTGCCGGATGCAGATGGAGAAAAACGTTGGAGAGAACAGCCAACGAGCGATTGCGCGGATCCGAGCGATCATGCGAGACACGAAAGATCGATTTCCAGAGTTGTGTATCCTGAACGTCTTTGTAGCCTTTAGCCTCCTCGATGGCCCGCTGCTTGAGCGCAGTGCTGCCTTCCTTTAGGCGTTCAACAAGACCCGCGCTGGCTTTTTCGTCGCCAGTTAACTGCTTCGTCTCTTTCTGATCAGGCTTTTCGTCCATAGTCCTCGTCTACGATTCAAAACTATAGCGGGATGTAAGCGCCGGGGTCGTTGAATTCGTTCTTCTCACCCTTAGGCCACTTGTAAAGCTTGCCGATGTCCACCACGATTTGTCCTTCAGCATCCAGCTCGACGTGAGCGCGATCCATCGGTCGCGGCGCCGGGCCTTCAAAGTTAATTGCCTCACTGTCATACCCGCTACCGTGGCAGGGACACTTAAATTTATTTTCACTCGCTTTCCAGTCAGGAGTGCAGCCGAGATGAGTGCAGCGCGCGTAGATCACAAAGACTCTGTCTGACGTCTTGTCTACCCAGATGCGATATTGCTGCTGCCACTTTGTGTCGACCCCGAGCGCATAATCCGAAGGAAAGCCAACCGAGAACTTGCTGGAAGGCTCAAGAATAGATCGTGGCAGGAAAAACCGTAGGAACATCAGGAAGCACGTGGTAAGAAAACCCACGACGCTTGCCCAAACAATCCGGCGGCGCATTTTGTTTACCGGCGGATCGGGCGTGCTCTCTACAACCGCGCCCGCAGGCTTGGGTGCGGTCTTCGCCGTCGCCGGCAGCGGGGGCTTAGCCACAGCAGGTGCAACGGAAGCCGTCTCCCCCGGTTGCGAAGTAGTGGCACGGTCGGCGGATACCTCATGGTTGAGCGGACTATCCACTAGGTGAATCCTCCGTCGGCTGAATTGCGCAGATACACTTCAACGCCGCAATCGAGTGCGAACCATACAACTCCCCGCATTGCAGGGAACACTCTCTGCGCAAGAACAAATATTTCGCTATACATGAAGAGCGCCGTGCCAATCAATCCGCATAAGTAGGGGCTCGGTGCGATATTTATAACCTGTTTTGCAATTTACTGGCAAGAGGTTTCTCAGTTTGCTTGTTTATGCGCTTGAGGACAACGAACACGGAGAGCTTTGGGAAGGATTTGAAATGTGGCGGGAAGATGACCTGGAATTTCGCCATCCACATCAATCTCGATACGCTGATCGGTCTCAATTGGCCGGGCAACAACCTTGGTTGCTAACGCATGACCGACCTCCGCCATGCCAAGGTGTGCGCCCAGATACAAACGCGGCGCGTTTGCAAAAATCCGTGCGGCGCCCAAGTCTCCAATGCTCACGACGTCAAACTTTCCATCGGTTAATTTCGCGTCAGGCGCGATCTTCATGCCCCCACCAAAATACCGAGCGTTGGCAATGCAGAGATTCGCCACTGTCATGTGACGAGCCAGATCGTCGTCGAGTTGAACGACTACTCGGGTAGGTTTCATTTTTAGCGCCGTTTGCAGCATGGCGACACCGAAAGAGATGCGACCGGTTATCCACTGGGGACCCTTTGCGGGCAGCCAATCGGGGCCACCCTCTTTCACGCGTGCGATGACATCGGCACTCATGCCAAACGACGCTACGCCGAGAAAGTAACGCGATTCGTGCTCGCCATCGTCCCTTGTGAACGTAACCTTACCTACATCGATCAAGCGCGTTTGGCCATCGCGAAGAATCCTGGCCGCATCGCCCGGCCGAGCGGGAATGCCAATGGTTTTGCGAAAGTCGCCACCCGTGCCGCTGGGGAGAATTCCCAGTTCCGTATCGCTGGAGACAGACAAAATCCCGTTCGCCACTTCTGAAATCGTTCCGTCGCCACCGCAGGCAATGACGAGCTTCGTGCCCTTCCGCGCTGCGCTCGCCGCCAGCTCGATTCCCTCGCCCGGTTGCTTAGTGAACTTCGGCGTAAATGGGCCGAAGTGAGTCGCGAGTTCGCTGGCGATCTTCGGCCACGCGTCGCGAGTAGCGCCGCCGCCGGATTCGGGATTGACGATTACTAA
>JBGPYG010000312.1:0-5219 GCA_041493085.1 Pyrinomonadaceae bacterium
CCCTAAATCGGTGCTGGTTGGTCTGGTAATTTCGCTGCTGGCGCTCGCATCGCTCTTGTTGTGGGCGTCTGGTGTCGGCAGGCGCTAACTATCAGAACCGGGAGCGGTAGCGACCGGCCAGAGGCTTAACTTCGCAAACGAGGTTTGTCGGCTGGGAAATTACATCACCATTGAAGTCCTTGGCCGGTAGCGACCGGCCAGAGGCTTAACTTCGCAAACGAGGTTTGTCGGCTGGGAAATTACATCACCATTGAAGTCCTTGGCCGGTAGCGACCGGCGAGAGGCTTAAATCGCAAACGAGGTTTGTCGGCTGGGCAATTACATCACCATTGAAGTCCTTGGCCGGTCGCTACCGCTCCCGGTTCTGATTTGTGTTGCCCAGAGAAACGGTTACCAGGGACACGAGAGAAAGATGCACGGCTCGGAGAGAAGAAAACATGAGTGAACCAATTGAGCCAGGCCTGCTAATCGAGCGTCCGCGCTTTGTTGACCGGCTTGAAG
Organism: Pyrinomonadaceae bacterium; assembly: GCA_041493085.1. Classification (GTDB taxonomy): domain Bacteria; phylum Acidobacteriota; class Blastocatellia; order Pyrinomonadales; family Pyrinomonadaceae; genus PSRF01. The sequence goes on from JBGPYG010000312.1 coordinate 502, forward strand.
ACTGTTTCTTCTATCACGCGATGGAGTTGCCGGGATTTGGCTTAGTAAGAGCGCATTGGGATCTGCGCGGAAGGTTTGATGAGTACGTTGGTGGAGTGAAAGTCGCGGGCAAATCCGTTCTGGACATCGGCGCGGCCACTGGCTTCCTGAGCTTCGAAGCGGAGAAAAGAGGAGCGTCGCGCGTGCTGTCGTTTGACATGAGCGACGCGCGGCTGCAGACGTTCCTCCCTTTCAAAGACAAACTTTATTATCGCGATCCTGAGCGGTGGGCCGAGCAGTATGGCGCGGAAATCGAGCAATGGAAAAACGCCTACTGGCTCTGTCACCGGCTGCTTGATTCAAAGGCCGAGGTTTACTACGGCAACGTCTATGAGCTGCCGCGGGAACTCGGGCAGTTTGACATTGCCATCGTGGGTTCAGTGTTGGAGCACTTGAACGATCAGATCACGGCGCTGGCCTCAATCGCTCGGCTGACGAAGGAAACGATCGTCCTCGTTTCCCCTCTGCTTCAGACCGATGAACGCATCGCCAGGTTCGAAGCCTTAGCCAGTAATCCTGATGCTGACTTCACCTGGTGGACCTACTCGCTCGGTGTTTATCGCGAGGTGTTTGCCATGCTTGGGTTCAGCATCGCAAAGGTGAGTCACTCGAAGTATTACTACATGTATGGAGACAGGCAAGAGGAGAGATCGACTATCGTTGCGGTGCGAGACTGAACACACGAGTCCAAAGTCTAAAGTCCAATGTCCAACGTCCTTCTCTCGACATTGGACATTGGACATTGGACATTGGACATTGGACAGTTAAGGCTGGGTCAACGTTTATTCGGTTATCACGTCTAAGCTGAACAGAAGCGGCTGCGATCCTCTTTCTTCAAACCAGCAGACCTGCTGGTCTACCAGATCGATCTTGATGGTGTAGGTACCCGAAGCCGATGGCGCTGAGCAAGGGATGTTGATAGCTATGGTCTGACCGGGGGCGACGGAACGCGGCAGCATGGGGTGCCCGTGAACCTCGCTGATGATTTCGCCGCGCCCATCAATGACCCTAACGCCCGGCATTACTACGCCGGCGCGCAAGGTTTGCCCGCTGAGCCACAATGTGTCGCCGGCATTTCTAATCGTCATCGCTAAACTTAGTTTCGTGCCCGGTGCGACGCGACGCGGCGTCGAACCGACGAGGTTCAATTCAGCTCGCAAGATTCCCGGGTTCCGGCTGTCAGGCACGCTTGTCGCCGGCGCGCCAGTGGCGACTTTGATGCCGGTCAGGTAATGGTAGTCAGTGGCGAGCGTGCGCAGTGGCAACCGATCCCCTTCGAGCATCTCGCGTTCGAAAAGACCGTTGACGCTTACGTAGTCTCCCACCACCGCCAGCCCATGCTCGTCAAGTAACGTGCGCAGGTAGTCCCCACTGAAGGGCGATTCGAGCGTCCCATAGCGGCGCATTACATCCTGCAACTCATCTTCGGTTGCCGAACCCGCTGACGGTTTGTGGCCTTCAAGAATGAACAACAGCCCGCCAACGTCCAGCATCGCGGCCAGGTGACGAAAAACTGTTTGTTCGTCTTCGAAGTGATGCAGAGAGTCGTAACAGATCACTGCGTCAAATTTTTCCGGCAGCGGCTTGATCTCAATGTCATGAGTTAGAAAGCAGCAGCGCAGCGGCGTCTCATGATCCACGTCATAAGGAACGCGCTCAACACGCTCGCGGGCCATACGGATGAGATCGTCACTGATGTCGATTCCCGTTACCTCGTAGCCTAGACGCGCGAAGTATTCGCTTAGCCATCCCGAGCCGCAGCCTACGTCGAGGATCCTGGCGCCGGGCGGCAGCGCGAGCACGCTGGCCATGTTTGCGAAGTCGGTAAAGTGGCGATGCGTTTCGGCGTCCATACCATCGCCAAGATGTTTGTCGGGCTTATTAGCCAGGTTATAAAAGGGCTTCGTCCTGAGATAGTAACTGCGCTCCGCATCGAGCATTCCCGGATAGTTAAGAGCGGCGCGCTTGTAGTCTATGCCTTCGATTTTGGGCAGCCTGCCCAGGGAGTCGGAGTCGGCTGGCGGTTTGGCTGCCGCCTTAGGTGTCTCGTGACCGTTCCCACTGGCGATACTCGCAGAATCAGTTTGGGGAGCGGGATTGCTGTTCGCAGAGTTGGCAGAACACGCTTGAACAACCGTCCTGGTAAACTCCGCACCAGGAACAAGGACGGCAACTTCCCGAGCGACGCCACGCAGCAACGCCTCGTCGTTTGCGCGCACGCCAAGCAAAGACATTTCGTCCGCGACGCCCCAGAGAAACTGCTTGCGCGGGCGTAGGGCGATCACCTCGCGGATGAAGGCGAGGTAGCTGGCGGCGCCGCGCTCGATGTTATGTTCCGTGAGAATGTGCTGGCGCGCGTTCCGGCCAATGCGCTCGCGCAAGCTGGCGTCTTCGATAAGCCGGCGCAGATAAGCCTGAAGCAGCGCATCGGCATGCTCGTCGTGGTCTATTTTCACCACGGCGTCACTGGGTAGCTCGGAAAACGCTCCAACCTTGAAGACAATTGCGGGAACGCCGGCCGCCATGATGCGGCAGAGACTCGCGGAGGTTTCACCGACCGTGCGCTCACGCAGGTTAAGTGCGATGTCGGTCACAGCGATGCGCCGCTCAAACTCATCCAGTCGCACGTGGCCGGTGATCGTAACGCGATCCTCCATGCCGTATTCGCGCACCAGCCCGCGCACGTCGAAGAATGAATTCGGTTCGCCGACCAGCGTGTAATGAAAATCATGATCTGCTTTGAGCGACGAGAGTGCGCGTAAGGCTTGCTCTATTCCTTTGCCCGGCGTGATGAGTCCGAAGTTGGCGATTTGCACCACGCCAGCCCCAGCCTCGTTTGAATCTTTCTTTCCGCCGCTCTCCGGCGGCGGCTTAATCGGCATGTTGATGTGCGCGACGGGGACGTCGGGCGCGAGTTTCGCGAAGCGCGCGCGACTCCATTCCGAATGCACGATGATCGCTTCCGCGGCGCGAGCCAGACGAGAGTTGAGCGGAAAGTCTGTAGGCCGCGCCAGCAGCGGCGGCGTACTGCTGCGCAGCAACGCTTCGGCCGCTTCGCGCGTCGCGCGCTCGCCGTAGCAAGTCATGACCTCTTCCAGGTAAATCTCAACACGGCCGCTTGCCTGCGCCAGGCCCAGGAAAAAATCCTGTAGCGCAAAATCGTGGAAGACGACTATGCCGGGATGCTCGCGCGCCACTTCCAGCATGCCCGCGTGATAGCGGTGATCATTGCCCAGGTGATAGACGACCGCGTCGAAGTCGCCGAGGGTTTGCAGCACGGCCGGGGTGCGACGGTAATCGCGGCAAGTAAACTGAGCGCAAAGCTCCGGGTTCGACGGCTGAAACCCATCTACGAAAAGTGTGATCTCTGCCTCCGCGGCGAGATACGGCAAGAGCTCTTCGCTGTAGTCGGAAATCCCGGAAGGCTGCGGATTCAGTGGGCTGAAGTAAGCCAGTTTCATGGGAGGCAATCAGAAGTCAGAAATCAGAAGTCAGAAGTCAGAGGTCAGAAGTCAGAGGTCAGAGGTCAGAGGTCAGTAGTAAAGTGAACTGTTTGCTTGTTATTGACTTCTAATTTCTGACCTCCGACTTCTGACCTTTGTCTCTTCACGATAGCACCATCGTGAAGTGGGCAGCGAACATGGCCGTCATCAGCCCGAACAACACCAGAAAAATCGCGCGGATCAGTTGGTCAACCTTCGCGTGACGGCCCCAGTTTGCGAGCGCCATGTAGACGGGAAAGACAACCATCGTGTAGCGCGCTTGCGATTGTAGCAGCGACGATGAAAGCGCGACCAGCACTGCCAAAAGCGTGTAAACCGCGAGCGCGAACTGTCGTCGCTTTAGTAATGCGGCGCCGCAGGCGAGCGCAATCACGACCGCCAGAAAGTTCAATAGTTTGAAATCCCAATGCGCCGCGATTTCGCCAGGCTGACGCAGGTAATCAAAGAGCGGCGAGAAGAAGAATCCCGCCTTGCGGCCCCAGGCCGCCTGCGCGCCCTTGAATGCCAAAGCGTTGCCTGTAATCACGTGCAGATAGATCATGAATGACAACAGCCCGCCCGGGATCAGCAGCAGCGCCAGGACGTCCTTGCGAAACGGCCGCAGTTGGGGGAGTGGGCGGTACATTTCCCAATAGAGCACCGCCAGCGCCGGCAGCAAGAGAACGCCTGTGGTACGAGTGGCTGAGGCGAGCGCGCCGCACAACCCGGCTAACCACCACCGTTTGCTTTTTGCAAAATAAAAACTCCCCACCGTCAACATGAGAAAAAGCGACTCGGGAAGCGGGAGCGAAAAGAAATAGCTCGTCGGAAAGACCGCGAGGTAAAACAAAGAACGGTCGGCATCGTCGCCGGTTAATCCGAAGAGGAGACACACTCGATGTAGCAGAAAAAGCGTCAGCAGGAAGAAGAGGTGCGAGATGAACATGCCGGTCAGCACAAACTCGCCCGTCAGGTAAGAGGCGAGTCGTAGCGACAGTGGGAAAAGCGGGAAGAAGGCCCAATTGCGCGGCACGTCGGCGTTGAACGGCCCCGGCTCGTAGCCGTGTTCGGCGATGCCGATGTACCAGTTTACGTCGGCGGTCAAAACTTCCCGACGCAGCACACGCGCAATCGGCGCCTTATCGAGCGAGATATAAGCGTCGAAGTGGCCGGGGAATGCGTCCGGGGCGGTTTTCA
>JBGPYG010000415.1:0-3088 GCA_041493085.1 Pyrinomonadaceae bacterium
AACCATTGCGCGCGCGAGTTCAGTGGCGCGTTCAATGTCATTCGACGCGCCCGTAGTGATACTGCCAAGGAAAGTGTTTTCGGCAATACGCCCGCCCATCAGGATTGCGATCTGGCCCAGCAGATATTCCTCGCTGTAGTTGTGGCGATCGCCTTCCGGCAGTTGCTGCGTCACACCCAGCGCCATCCCACGCGGGATGATGGTCACTTTGTGAACCGGATCAGCGTTGGGAACTTTCATGCCGACTAATGTATGTCCGGCCTCGTGATAAGCGGTGACGCGCTTCTCCTCGTTTGAGATCACCATGCTCTTGCGCTCGGCGCCCATCAACACCTTGTCCTTCGCCAACTCAAAGTCGGCCATGGCGACCATCTTCTTGTTGTAACGCGCCGCATTGAGCGCCGCTTCGTTAACCAGGTTGGCGAGATCGGCGCCGGTGAAGCCTGGCGTGCCACGCGCGATCACACTAATATCAACATCTTCACCCAGCGGAATTTTGCGCGTATGAACCTTGAGTATCCCTTCACGGCCACGCACGTCAGGACGCGAAACAACGATGCGACGATCAAAACGTCCGGGCCTCAACAACGCGGGATCGAGCACGTCCGGGCGGTTAGTCGAGGCGATCAGGATCACGCCGTCGTTTGACTCAAAGCCGTCCATCTCAACCAGCAACTGATTCAGCGTTTGCTCGCGTTCGTCGTGTCCGCCGCCGAGACCGGCGCCGCGATGACGACCCACCGCATCGATCTCGTCGATGAAGATAATGCAGGGCGCGTTCTTCTTGCCCTGCTCAAACAGGTCGCGGACGCGCGAGGCGCCTACGCCGACAAACATCTCGACGAAGTCAGAGCCGGAAATAGAGAAGAAGGGAACATTCGCTTCGCCGGCGATGGCGCGCGCGAGTAGAGTCTTGCCGGTTCCCGGCGGGCCCATCATCAGCACGCCTTTGGGAATTCGGCCGCCGAGTTTTTGAAACTTCTGCGGCTCCTTGAGAAACTCAATAATCTCCTGCAGCTCTTCCTTCGCTTCTTCGACGCCGGCAACGTCCTTAAACGTCACCCGCTTCTGTTGATTGTTAAGAAGCTTCGCGCGCGATTTTCCAAACGAGAGAGCTTTGTTTCCCCCTGACTGCATCTGCCGCAACATGAAAACCCAGATACCGATAATAAACAGCAGCGGCGCCCAGGTGATTAGCATCGGCCAGATGTAGCTACTGGTGCCTGAATCGTCCTCAAACTTTTCAACCTTGGTTTTGCCGTCAACCTTCTCCTGCGACTTGTTGTAAATCGTGTTCTTTATCTGATCGCTGGTGAGTTGAACGCGATATTCCTGATTGCGCGTATCCAGAGCGATGGCCTCGTTCTGTTTGAGGGTCAACTGCTTTATCTCAAGCGCGTCGATTTTCTGACTAAGTGTCCCCAAATCGATTGCCTGCGAATTCTTGCCCGAGGGATTTACCAGCTTATAAAGCAGCAACGCCCCCGCAACAATCAATAACCAAAAAATTATTTGTCTAGCTGTGGAACTCAAAGTCATTAACGCCTCCGACCACGATCATACCTTATCCCCTGGTGCTTTGTCGCTTCACCGAAGAAAGACCGAACTCGCTGCCCTCGGGGTACGACTTCAAGCGAAGTTCTTTGATGCCAGTCAACAAACTACCCGTTGTTTTAGAACCCCACGCAGCCGCGGGAGTTCCACCTAAACACTCCCCAAGAAAAAGCGAAAACCGCCGTTTCATTACCGGCGGTGTCGATCAGGTGGGATTTTAGAGGTCGCCGGGGCCTTTTTCAACCTCTTTTTATGAGATAACTCCAGCATTCCCCGCCTTCGGGTGACCATCATTCCGCCGGGTAACTCAGCCACCCGGCCGCCGCGCTCGCCTTTTAGGAGCTTCTCAACGGCCATCAGGTGAACCATTTCAACGCGCTTGAGATCGCCCCGCGACCGCAGAATCCATTCTCGGAGCGCCCGGCGGCGCACTGCCGCCGGCGCTTGCAACAGAACACTTACGCTTAGCGACGGCGACTTGGTTTCACTATTCTTCCCCGTTTTTTGCTCTGCCAACCCCAGTAGCCGCCCGGCCTCATCCGAGAGCGCTACAGCATCTTCGTTCAGCAAGGCGGCGGTACGACTAAGCGCTTCAACGACGCGATTATTGAACGACTTCATCAGCGGTAATAGCTGTTTGCGCACCCTGACCCGGGAAAACGTTTCATCGTCGTTCATCGCGTCAACCCGGAAATCGATCTGCCGGCGCCGGCAGTAGTCTTCCGTATCGCTGCGGCGGGCCCAGGTGAGTAGCGGGCGAGCAAGCTTCACTTTCGAGCCTCGCTCAAGTTCCCTGACCGGCGGTGTGCCGCTCAATCCTTCGGCGGCGCTGCCACGCAGGAGTCGCAGCAGAATTGTCTCCGCTTGATCGTCCAGCGTGTGAGCTGTTAACACGAAGGTCGAATCCTTCTTGTTAGCTGTCTTCTGCAAAAAGGCGTAACGCGCTTTCCTTGCGGCCTGCTCGAGATTCTCTTTGCTCGTCTTCATCTTTAGCCTAGCCCGGCCTACCACGATGTCGTAGCCAAGCTCTTTCGCAAGCTGCGACACCCATTTGGCATCTTTGGAACTGTCGTCGCGTAACCCGTGATCGAGGTGAGCGATCGTCAGTTGGACGTGAAGCTTTTCGGTTTTGATTAACTCGTCAAGGGCGAGCAGCAGAGCAGAAGAGTCGGCGCCGCCGGACACGGCAACCACGATGCTTTGCTCTGCCGTGGGCAGCTCGAGTCGAAACCACTCCTCCAGCAGGCTTCTAGCAAATCGTGAGAGTTTTCCAATAGCCGGCATTCGCCTTTTATCCATCGTTGTTGTCATCGATACTCAATTGTTGACGCTCAACGCGGACGACGTCAACTCCGGCTCCGTTCGGTATGGAGCCCGCATGAGTGTATGAGCAACTCTTTTACTGGGACCGCGGGCGTCCCGCCCGCAATGAGCGCGAAGCGCGAACAAGACCCCACCCTACCTTGCACTTTCGCCCTCCACTCAACCTACTTACTGGGACCGCGGGCGTCCCGCCCGCAATGAGCGCGAAGCG
>JBGPYG010000432.1:0-2531 GCA_041493085.1 Pyrinomonadaceae bacterium
GCCGCGCGAGTCACCGCTGGGCTGTCTGACACAATTAGGCTTGTCTCCCAGGAGGTGGATCTGCTCGGCGCCAGCAGGCAACGCACTGATGTGGTCACAGTCAAACAGCTTCGCCAGGAAATAGATGCGTGTGTTCGTCTAGTCACGCACGAGGCGCCACAGACTCTAACTGACTGGTCGAGCTCTCTCGCCAAACTCGCAGAACGTGCAGCCACGATTCAAGACGTCGTTAACGCTTTGGCCCATGAACATGGCGCCGAGAATTTCGGGGAGTTGGGTTTCTGGATCAACGCTTTCATTCACCAGATTGAAGCCCTCAGCCGTGACCTGCATATAGTCACACCCTGGGCCGGTGTTTTGGCGCGGATTGTCTCAGCCGCAGCCGGCCGGTATCCCGATGATCTTTCGACGCAACTGGGGAAGATCAGACATGAATTGAATCTCGTGCCTGTCCCTTCGAAAATTCCTGAACTCTGCGATCAAGTGCTGGTGCAACTTGCTGCTCTGCGCCCAGAACTTGAGAAATCACTGTCGTCGGAGTCCGACCTTGGCAAATTGCTTGACAATTTGGACTCATTAACGAAGGCACTCGAACGAGCAGCAGAGGCGAACAATACTCTGCTTGCGCGGGCAGGCAGTCTTGCCCGCTTGTGTGAGCGGCTTGTTGATGAGGTGGACTTCGGGTTCCTATTTGATGAAAAACTCAAAGTCCTCACGATTGGTTATAACGTGAGTGACGGCCATCGTGACGATTCGTTCTACGATCTACTGGCTTCAGAGGCGAGGCTGGCGAGCTTTATAGCGATCGCGACCGGTGACGTTCCTCAAGAACACTGGTTCCGCCTTGGGCGCCAACTCACTTCGGTTAACGGAAGTCAGGCACTGATTTCGTGGTCCGCGACGATGTTTGAGTACCTGATGCCGCTTTTGATCATGCGTAATTACGAAAAGACCCTGCTCGCTGAGACTTATCGAACCGTAGTTGCGCGCCAAATCGCCTATGGCCACGAGCACGCCGTGCCGTGGGGAGTTTCGGAATCCGCTTACAATGCGCGCGACCTTGATCTTACTTATCAATACGCGCCTTTCGGGGTGCCGGGCATGGGCCTGAAGCGCGGACTGAGCGAGGACCTGGTAGTTGCCCCTTACGCCACGCTTTTGGCTGCGATGCTCGAGCCTCACGTTAGCGTCCAGAATTTGGTGCGTCTCGAGCAACAAGGCGCACTTGCGGGTTTCGGCTTTTACGAAGCGGTTGACTACACGCCCGAGCGGTTACCGCCAAATCAAAAGATGGTGCTGGTCCGGGCCTTCATGACGCATCACCAGGGTATGAGTCTGGTGGCGCTCGACAATCTGCTTAACGATTATGTGATGCAGAATCGTTTTCACTCAGACGCGCTCGTCCAGGCAAATGAGCTGTTGCTGCAGGAGCGTGTGCCGCGTGGCGTGCCCACGGTGCATCCGCGCGCCGAGGAGGTATTGTCGGGCCGGAGGGCTCGAACAGTCCCGACAACGATCACCACGCGGCGGTATGGCACAACAGATCTCCCCGCTCCACGCACACAGTTACTTTCAAACGGCGCCTACTCGGTAATGGTGACGACAGCGGGAGCCGGTTATTCCACATGTGGACCTATTGCCGTAACTCGCTGGCATGAAGACTCGACGCGTGACAGTTGGGGTAGCTTCTGCTACCTGCGCGACATCGGCAGCGGAGCGGTTTGGTCGGCAGGGTACCAGCCGACAACGCGCACGCCGCAGTTCTACGAGGTCTCCTTTTCTGATGACAAGGCCGATATCTGGCGACGGGATGTCGGTCTCGCAACACATACCGAGATAATCGTTTCAGCGGAAGACAGTGCGGAGTTGCGCCGAGTTTCGGTTACCAACCAATCGTCGCGCGCCCGAGAGATCGAAGTGACTAGTTACGCAGAGGTAGTCCTCGCCCCTCCGGCGGCTGATATCGCACACCAGGCGTTCAGTAACTTGTTTGTCGAAACCGAGTTTATCGCAGATGACAATGCACTACTGGCTCGCCGTCGACCGCGTTCAGAGAGGGAAGAGTCCATCTGGGGATTGCATACGGTGGTCACCGAAGGGGAGGTGGTTGGAGATCTTCGGTATGAGACAGATCGCAGGCGTTTCGTGGGTCGCGGGCACAGCCCGGCAGATCCTTCGGCGATCTTTGAGGACCGACCACGCTCAAACTCTTTCGGCGCAGTGCTCGATCCAATCTTCAGCTTATGCCAGCGCTTACGACTCAAGCCCGGCGAGACAGGTCGCGTCTCTTTCGCTACGGCAGTTGCGCATTCGCGCGAAGAAGCGCTAAGGCTGGCCGATAAGTATCACGAACCGAGAACTTTCGAACACGAGGCAAGGCTGGCCTGGACTAAATCGCAGGTGGAGCTGCGCCATCTCGATGTGGATGTTGAAGAAGCTCAGCTCTTTCAGCGTCTCGCCGGCCTCGTGCTCTATTCCGATCCGGATTTGCGTCCGCGGCCGCACGTGCTCGCGCTGAACAGCAGGACGCA
>JBGPYG010000084.1:0-11126 GCA_041493085.1 Pyrinomonadaceae bacterium
GTCGATTTTCGTTCCGCGTCCAATCCGCGATTCTCCTACCGACGCGCGATCGATAGTTGTGCCGGCGCCAATCTCAACGTCATCTTCAACAACCACGCGGCCAGTTTGTGGAATCTTCAGCCAGCTCTTTTGCTCGTCTTTCGCGTAACCAAAGCCGTCGCAACCGACCACCACGTTGTTGTGAATGACCACACGTTCGCCAATTTGCGAGCGTTCGCGAATAACCGCGCCGGAGTGGATTATTGAATCTCGCCCGATGGTCACACCCTCGTAGATCGTCACATTCGGATAGATGCGCACGCCTTCATCGATCCGGCTCGACGGGCCAATCACGGCACACGCGCCAATCCAGACATTCGCGGCGACCGTTGCAGTAGGATCGATAACGGCTGACTCATGAATGAATGGGACAAACGCAGGTTCGGGATGAAACAACCTGAGCGCACGCGTATAGGCAAGGTAAGGGTTCGTGGCGCGCAAGATAGGAATCTCTCGATCAATTTGCGCATCTTCGGAAAGATAGATTGCTGACGCCTGCGTCGTATTTACGCGAGGCGTGTAGCGCGGGTTTGCCAGGAACGTGACATCGCCGGGGCTCGCATCATCAAGGCCAGCGGCGCCGGTTATCTCGAGGTCGCCCGAATCTCCGTCTATGCGGGCGGCGGTCAAGGCTGCAAGTTCAGAAAGTTTCATAAGGGAAGTTTAGCGCATCAACCAGACAACGAATAGGTACGCCGTGCCATGGTGGTGTGTCCCTTTGGTGTTACGAGCATCTCTTTACTGGGACCGCGGGCGTCTCGCCCGCTATCGTTGAATGCCACTTGTCATGATTGACAGATTCAGCCGCGCCTTGAGTGAACTTGTCGCTTGATGCGGGCGGGACGCTCGCGGTCCCAGTAAGAACGGCCTACATTATCGAGACTGGATCGATCTCGACGTTTATTGAACGGAGACTGATCTTCCGTTCGCTGAGCGCCTTGAGCGCATTGTCGATTATTTTGCGCAATTCGCGCCGATTGCGACACTTGATTAATAGTTGGACCCGATACTCGCCTTTCAATCTCGCAAGCGGCGCCGGCGCCGGACCCAGCACGCGGGCCGCGCGTTCAATATTGGCGCGATCCAATTCCTTTCGTAGTTCAACTGCTTCCGATCTGACTCGATCATTGTCAGTGCCATGAACGAGCAACGATGCCAGCGCGACAAACGGCGGGTACGTGTGATTCTGTCGATGCCGAATCTCCTCTTGATAAAAGCCCGCGTAGTCCTGAGCGCTCGCATGCCTGAGTGCGTAATGATAAGGATGATACGTCTGGATCAAAACCTTGCCCGCGCGATCGCCGCGTCCCGCGCGGCCGGCAACTTGTGTTAGCAACTGGAACGTTCTCTCGGCGGCGCGGAAATCCGGTAACGCCATGCCGGCATCAACCGAAACTACTCCGACCAGGGTAACGTTGGGAAAGTCGTGTCCTTTGGCCAGGATTTGGGTGCCCACTAACATATCGATTTTGCCCTTACCGAAGTCAAGCAGGGAATTCTCAAACGCGCCGCGCCGCGAGCTTGTGTCCCGATCGATGCGGGCAATGCGAAGCGAGGGGAAAAGTTTCTTAAGTTGCTCTTCGATCTGCTGCGTTCCCTCGCCGACGTAGTAAATATATTTCCCTTTGCAGCTCGGACACTTTAACGGAGCCGCCTCACGATGGTTGCAATAATGACAGATGATAACTCGTTCACTGCGGTGGTAAGTCAACGTCACATCGCAATTGGGGCATTGGACACTCTCGCCACACGACCGGCAGAGCACAAAGCTCGAGTAGCCTCGACGGTTCAATAGAATTATCGACTGCTCTTGCTTCTGGTGCGCTTCTTCGATCGCCTGAAGCAACTCATCGGAAAACACTCTGGGCTTCTGGTGCCGAGCAAACACTTCGCGCATGTCGATGATCTTAGCCACAGCCATCGGCCTGTTGCCCAAACGATTAGGCAGTTCGAGGTAACGATACTTGCCCGTGCTCGCGTTGTGGAACGATTCGAGCGACGGCGTCGCCGACCCCAAGATCACCACAGCGGATTCTTTCTGCGCGCGCACAATTGCTGTGTCGCGCCCGTTATAGTTGGGAGAATCCTGCTGCCGATACGTTGACTCATGTTCTTCGTCAACGATAACCAGCCCCAAATCCTTTATTGGCGCGAAGACCGCCGAGCGAGTGCCAATCACGATTCGCGCCTCACCGTTTCTTACGCGAGTCCATTCATCAAAACGTTCACCCCGCGAGAGGGAAGAATGAAAAATCGCCACTCGGTCGCCGAAGTGCATTCGCAAACGACGAGAGAAGACGGGAGTGAGCGCAATCTCAGGAACCAGCATCAAGGCCGAGCGACCGAGATCCAGGGCTACGCGCATTGCCCGAATGTAGACTTCAGTTTTGCCGCTTCCGGTGACGCCGTGTAACAGAAATGCTGCGTAGGCACGAGCCCGCAAGGGCTGATCGAGTTCTGCTAAGACACTCACCTGGTCGTTGGTCAATTCATAATCCTGGTGCCGCTCAAACGTGGCGTCACCCAGCGGGTCTCGTCTCACTCTCTCTTCGAAGACTTCTACTATCTTCCTTTTGTGCAAGGTAGTAACCGAAGAGGAACTCACGTTCGCCAGCGCGAGTAGCTCCGGCAGGGCGAGCGAGTCCTGATCCTTAAGCACCTCAATAACTCTTAGTTGAGCAGCGGTGAACTTTCTTCCCTCGGCATCGCTCAGGTTCTCGCTGGTTGCGACCAGACGAACTCGCCGTTGGTATTTCGCCCTGACGAACTCGCTACCCGGGCGCTGTCTGATCAACAGTAGGCCGTCGCGCTCGAATTCTCGAACCAGCTTTGCAACCTGCGTGCTGCCGAATCGGTCAGAAACTGCCGCGAGGCTAACCTCCTCTGACTCACCCACCAACTGAAGTAGCCGGTGTTTGATTGTGAGCCTCTCTTCTGCCGACAACTCGCTCAACTCAGCGCGTCCGCTTGCGGTAATAGAAAGAAAGGGATCGATTGTGGGGCTGATGCCCGGAGGTAGTGCTGCCTTAATCACTTCACCCCACGGCGCCAGGTAATACTCGGCAACCCAGCCGGTGAGCTGTAACAGCTCGGGCGTAACCAGAGGGATCGTATCGAGAATTTCCCTGGCTTCCTTGATGCTTGATTCTTGCAGGCTCGTGCCGGAGCGAAGATTGTCGAGCAGCGCGACGATGTAACCGGTGACAAACTTTCTACCGAGGGGTACAACGATTCTCGATCCAGCCTGCGCAAGGTGACGCAGGGAAGCCGGCAAGCGATAAATAAATGTTGACGAAACGTGGACCGGAACAGCCACTTCGGCATACTCAGGCCCGGCCGCGTCATTCGGCTCCCTGGTGTTCATCTGACTCTTGTTTGGCGAATCTTTGCGGGAAGATTCCGAGCGGTGTTGCACGGGTGAGAAGGTAACGCGAAATCTAAAATTGCAAAAGCCGCAAGAGTTGGAAGTGTGGAGCGGGCCCGGTTTAGTTCTCAGGTTTCGGGCTAGTGTCGAGGTAGTCTCGTACTTTTTTAAGATCTTCCCAAGTTTCCTTTTTCTTGGATGGGTCGCGAAGTAAGTAGGCTGGGTGGAAAGTAGGCATCACCTTGACACCCTGGTAGTCCTGGAACTCTCCACGCACTTTCGTTATTCCTAGCCTGGTGTCCAGAAGGTTTTTCATTGCAGTATTTCCCATCACGACAATAACTTCCGGCTGCACGGCCGCGATTTCTCGGAGCAGAAAAGGCTTGCACATCGATGCTTCTTCCAGCGTCGGCGGCCGATTGGCGGGCGGACGGCAGCGGTTAACGTTTCCAATCAAGACTTCTTCCCGCTTGAGCCCTATAGCTTCGATAATCTTTGTCAATAGTTGTCCCGCGCGTCCTACGAACGGACGTGCCTGCGCATCTTCATCAGCGCCAGGTGCTTCACCCACGAACATCAGCCGCGCGCGGCGATTGCCCTCGGTATGCACGATGTTTGTGCGGCCCTGGTGAAGCGGGCAGCGCGTGCAGTCTCCAACATCAGTCCAAATTTCCTCCAAACTTTCCGACGACTTCTGGATCCTGACCGGCGGAGCACTCAAGTCACCAAATAACGTGTCTGGCGGCATTGAAACGGCCTGCCCTTGCGGGCGTGCGCTTCGAGCAGCCACAGCGGGAGTGGCCTGGGTTGAGGTGACAATCGGCTGGTGGCGAAATTCATCAATCGAAGATGATTCCGATTGGGTTACAACGTTTGTACTAGTCTCCCCGGAAACCGGCGAGGCCTTCTCAACCCGCTCGACACCCAACTCCTTGAAGTAAGTGAGTTGTTCTTGAGTGTCTTTCAAGAGTGACAGAAACTCAGCGATTTCAGTTTCAGATTGCATCAGGCCTCGCGGGTCTTTCTATTTGAGCACACTAATAAGGACATCGTTTAAGCTAAGTTTTCCCTGGCCTCTGCAGAACTGGCTGGAGACTTGTAGCCGGCTTGACCAACGCGCGAAGTCGAACAACTTCATCAAGAATCATATTCGCGACGTCGGTCTTAGCCATCAGCGGCACATGAATCGGGGCTTTGCGATCGCGGCTGATGATTGTCACTTCATTCGTAACAGTATCGAACCCAACGCCATTCTGGGTGACATCGTTGGCGACGATCGCATCGAGATTCTTCGCGGCCAGCTTTTCGCGCGCATTCCGGAGGATGTTCTCAGTTTCTGCGGCAAATCCGATGACGAGCAGTCCGTCCTGCTTTGCAGCCGCTACTTCGCGCAATATGTCTGGCGTGGGTTCTAGTTCTAACGAGAGTGGAGATTGAGCCTTCTTGATCTTTCGCGACGAACGTTCGACGGGCCGATAATCGGCCACCGCAGCGGCGCCAATGAAAACCGACGCCTCCGAGAGTTCACTCATCACGGCCGCATGCATCTCTTCTGCTGAGTTAACACGAATAAGCGAAGCGTTATCCGGAGGAACCGCAGTCGTGGCTCCGGCAACCAACGTGACCCGGGCTCCACGTCTCTTTGCGGCTTCAGCAATCGCGAACCCCATGCGACCTGAAGAATTGTTGGACAGGAAACGAACTGGGTCTATCGCTTCGCGAGTCGCCCCAACGGTAATGAGGAGGTGCTCGCCTTCCAAGTCGCGCGCGCTTTTCTTTTCGGAGTTCCGCAAAATCTCTAAAGCAGCCGCCACAATTCTTTCGGGTTCACTGAGCCGGCCGGGCCCGACGGTCCCGCAGGCCATCTCACCCTCATCGGGTTCGATAATATGAACACCATCTGACCGAAGCTGCTGCAGGTTTCGTTGAGTTGCCGGATGATGCCACATGGAAGTGTTCATCGCCGGCGCTAGCAGAATGGGAGCGGTAGATGCCAGGTAGGTAGAAGTTAAGAAATCGTCAGCGATTCCATTTGCCAGCTTGCCGATAATATTGGCCGTAGCGGGAGCGATCACAAACAGGTCGACCGTCTGCGAAAAGGTTATGTGCGCGATTGGATCCGGATTGTCAGGCGCATAATCGTCAACTATGACGTGCGATCCCGAAAGCGCTCGAAACGTTAGTGGCTGGATAAACTCGCAGGCTCGCTTGGTCATGGCGACTCTGACAGTGCAGCCGGCCCGTTGCAGCCCTCGGAGTACCTCGGCTGCCTTATACGCGGCAATGCCGCCACTGATTCCCAGCGCCACTTTTTTTCCGGTAAAAGAGCCTTCCAAAGGAGCCTCGCGAGTCATAGCGACTTACTTGAAATTGAAGATCAATGTAACATTGCTGAAACGCGGGCGCAACGCACGTTTCGTTGACACTTGATACAATCTGGTGCTGTTCCCGCAAAGTAAATCGCCGACTACTCGATTTCAAGTTAGAGGTCTGAATCCATGTTGGAATCTCGATTACTCCGCTCCGGTCTCCTCGGGGCGCTAATCATTCTGGGTGTCGGTTTCACCGCTTCGGCACAGACCAACGCGGCCGACCAGGAATTCGGACCTGTTGTTCGCGCCTATATGGGTTACCTGCGAAATGAGCAGGAAGTTGTTGACGATCGCGCCAGTCGACATGAAGTAAGCGCGACCTACTATCGCCGGAATTCAAACCGCATCCGCGCTCTTCGGCAAATGGCAATGCAAATTGCACGCGAAACCCAAAACGATTATCTGCCTGAACTGGAGGCCGTCGCCGGAGATGAGTCACGCTTGCTGTTTGAGCGTCCGCCGCGGTTTCAAGCGCTCAGAATCGGCGAGATTGTGCAGACGACTTTTAGGTTTCTCGGTGTCGTTCGCTCCGGCGAGGTGTTCTATGTCTTTGCCCGCCTTGACCCTTACGAGCAGGCCGACTTGCTGGAAAAGGTCAATCACAGTTCTGATGATGCTGCCGGTTCAGCCGTTTCAAATCCAGTCTCAGGAGCGAGAGTCTTGACCCGCACTCGGCGTGTGTCAACGCCCTAAGTTCAGCGTATTTTGCCTAACGTTGGTAGCGAGCACCCGTCGGGGAGCTCATACCGAGTGTCTAGTTCCACTCGACCATTTGATCTTGCGACCTTCAATAGTTGTTCTTAGGCCTTAGGGCGGCTTCGTCGGCTTACGGTTCTGAGGTAGAACAGCGGAGGAGAGGTACAAAAGTCTGGACTGGGAGCGTACTGTGTGCTAAATTCTCGGCCAACACAAAAAAGCACAGTTTTGTGGCAAAGTTGGCTAAAAGGCTGTTGACAGAGTGCCTTCATTCATGTCATAACTGCGCGGTGTTTAGGCTTTGCAGACGGCACTTTGGCCTTTAGACGTTGCAACTCGACTCAGAGGCGAATCGGGTTTTGCCTCACACGACATTTTGGCCGTCGCGGCACGCAATCAAGAATTTGTTTTCAAATACGGGAGGAAAGTTAATGATCAGCAAAAATTGGAGCCGCAAACCTATAGCGGCCTGTGTGGCAGTTGCCATTTTGAGTGTTTACTCAATGGTAGTCCTAGCGTCGCCTGCAGCAAAGGCCCCATCGGCCGAGATGACTGTCGCCGGCCAGGTAACGGTAAATGGCGAGAGCATGGTTTCTGGTGGTACGGTATTTTCGGATAGCGTAATCACAACCGCCGAGAAGAGCAGTGCCACTGTGAACCTCAGCAAGTTGGGCCGAGTTGAACTTTCGCCCAGCTCCAACTTGAAATTGAGCTTCACAGAGAAGAGCATCATGGGATTGCTTGAGAATGGTAGCGCTCACGTTTCAACCTTGGCCGGAACTTCCGTCAACTTCACCACCAAGGATGGTGTCGTGGTCGTCGACGGGAGCCAGGCGACGTCGTTTACAGTTTACGTTGTCAAGGGAGTCACGGCCTTAACAACTCATTCCGGCGTAGCGCAGCTGCACGTTGGAGGTGCTGTGAAACAGGTTGCCGCAGGTGAGAGCGCCAGTGCAGGCACGCCGAACCCCAAAAATGATCCAGGGGACGACGACGATAAGATGAGTGGTGGTGAGTTGGCGGCGCTACTGCTGCTGGGTGCCGGTGCTATCGCCGGAATCTTGTATGCAGCGATGCACAACAACGACCTTAACTTCGGTGGCACCGCAGTCGTAATCAGCCCGTCGAAGTAAGTCATCGATTGCTGCGTTCAAAAAAATACTGCAGCGCAGCCTCTGAGCACCGCAGTCAGTTATGCAAAACCTTGCGGGTCACGCGACAGTAGGTCGTGCTTGGCCCGCAAGGTTTTGCACATGCGAATAAGCCCTTCCCTTAGTTCCTGAAGGTAACCCTCAATGCACATCGCCGTAATTGGCACTGGTTATGTCGGCCTGGTCACAGGTGCGTGTTTCGCGGAGTTTGGCGTTGACGTGACGTGCGTCGATATCGATTCCGAGAAAATCGCGCGCCTGATAGCCGGCGATATGCCGATTTATGAACCCGGGCTGGAACAGCTAGTAACCAAGAATATGCAGTCGGGACGTCTGCGGTTCACGACAGGTATTAAGCAGGCAGTAGAACAGGCGCTGGTGATCTTCCTGGCCGTGGGCACCCCGCCTAAGAGTGATGGTTCACCGGACCTCAGCTTCGTGGAAGCAGCTGCCCGCTCGGTTGCGGAACACATGAATGGCTATAAGGTGATCGTCACCAAATCTACGGTGCCGATAGGTACCGGTGAGTATCTTCGCAAGGTAATACGGGAGCAACTGAAGTCTCGTTTGAATTTTGGAATAGTGTCTAATCCTGAGTTTTTGCGGGAGGGCGCGGCGATTAATGATTTCATGCGACCCGATCGAGTAGTTATTGGCAGTCGTGATGAGGAAGCTATCGCCATAATGCGCGACCTCTACCGTCCGCTTTACCTAATTGAGGCTCCTTTTGTTTTGACATCGCTGGAAGCGGCTGAGCTAACGAAGTATGCAGCGAATGCCTTTCTGGCAACGAAGATTTCTTTCATTAACGAAATAGCAAATCTGTGTGAAAGCATCGGGTGTGACGTACATGACGTAGCAAGGGCTATCGGCATGGACCGCCGCATCGGCAGCAAGTTTCTTCATCCGGGACCTGGCTTCGGCGGCTCATGTTTTCCAAAGGATACCCAGGCGCTTGCGTCGGTGGCACGCCAGTTTGGACAAGAGTCAATGATCGTGGATGCCGTGATTGAAGTTAATCGTCGCCAGCGACGAGTCATGCTCCCGAAAATTGAGAAGCTGGTTGGGGATCTAAAAGGAGCGACAATCGCGGTTTTAGGGCTCGCGTTCAAGCCGGAAACAAATGACATGCGAGAGGCGCCGGCGATTGATATCATCACCGGGTTACAAGAACGCGGCGCAACCGTGCGTGCCTACGATCCAGTCGCTATGTCAGAGGCCGCTCAGGTTCTTCCCGAAGTAAACTACACGGCTGACGAATATGAGGCCGTAACGGGTGCCGACGCTCTTGTTTTTGTGACGGAGTGGAACCAATTTAGAGCGCTCGATATGCGTCGTATCCGCGACCTCATGAGGACTCCGAGGATTGCCGACTTGCGAAACATTTACGAGCCTGCAGACATGCGAGAACTGGGTTTTGAGTATGTCGGAGTCGGCCGATGATTCACGCTGCCTCCTAACTCGCGCTACTACAGCCGTATTGAGGCACTGAAATTTAGCTCTTACCTTATGGCCTTAACAGGAATTGCACTTGTCACTGGTGGCGCCGGTTTTATCGGTTCACACATAGCAGCAGCTCTAAGCTCCGCGGGCGCGAAGGTTCGCGTTATCGATGACTTATCAACGGGTTATCGGGAGAATCTGGAGGAAATAGGAGGAGACGTAGACTTCGTTCACGCCAGCCTCGTCGATGAGACGGCGCTGGGGAAAGCGCTTGAAGACGTCGAGTTGGTTTTCCATGAAGCTGCCATTCCATCCGTCCCGCGCTCAGTCGAAAACCCACGACAGACCCACATCGCGAGTGTCGAGTCAACTTTCTCTCTGCTTCTGGCCGCGCGGGAGAAGAAAGTCAGGCGCGTAGTCTACGCGGCTTCCAGTTCAGCCTATGGTGATCAGCCTACGCTGCCAAAAGTTGAAAGCATGCTCCCGGAGCCGCTCTCTCCGTATGCGGTGGCAAAGCTGGTGGGGGAGCAATACTGTCAGGTCTTCACCCGCGTCTATGGTCTGGAGACGATTTCGCTACGCTATTTCAACGTGTTCGGGCCGCGACAGGATCCGAGTTCTCAGTACTCGGGAGTAATTTCCCGTTTTATCAGCGCTCTCCTTGGCGGCGACACGCCGGTGATCTATGGCGATGGTGAGCAATCTCGCGACTTCACTTATATCGATAACGTGGTGGACGCAAACTTGAAAGCTGCGGAAACGGCTACGGGAATCGGCCAGGTTATCAACATAGCAAATGGAGAACGAATCTCCTTGAATAAACTCTTGGATGAACTAAAAAGTCTGACGGGAAAGTATGAAGTGGTAGCGGATTATAGAGAACCACGTGCGGGCGATGTGAAGCATAGCCTTGCGGATATTACTCGCGCGCGCGATTTGCTGGGATTCGAACCTAAGGTAGATTTACGAACAGGTCTGCAACTGACGATCGACTGGTGGCAGAAGAGTCGGTTTGCCGTATCACCTGCAAAGCTATGATCTTGCGAAGCTGTGACCTTGTTGACCGCCGTTCTGAAGACCACTCACGCTATTGAGCCAACTGTAGTTGTTCCGACCAACCCCTGTAGACTACTCACGTAAGGTGCTCGCGCTACACCCTTATCCGTAATAATCGCGGTGATTAGGTCGTTCGGCGTCACGTCGAAAGCCGGGTTCTGTACGCCCACGCCATCCGGAGCGAGCTGATGCTCTTTTATGTGCGTCACTTCTTTCCTGTCCCGCTCTTCGATAGGAATCTCGTCACCTGATTTCAACGAAAGATCGAGCGTTGAGATCGGGGCAGCCACGTAAAACGGAATATCGTGCTTGCGTGCGAGCACGGCAACCATATATGTGCCGATCTTATTCGCCGTGTCGCCGTTTGCAGCAATTCGATCGGCGCCTACGACTACGGCATTCACTTTGCCAGTTTTCATCACGTGACCTGCCATGTTGTCGGTGATCACTGTGACGGGAATATTGTCTTTTGCAAGTTCCCACGCTGTTAACCTAAGACCTTGCAGGAATGGCCTGGTTTCATCGGCAATCACGGCTATGCGTTTCCCAGCGTCTATTGCGCCTCGGATAACGCCCAGCGCCGTTCCGTAATCGCCGGCAGTAGCGAGCGCGCCGGCATTGCAGTGCGTGAGCACTGTATCGCCGTCGGAAAGTAGTTCTGCGCCAAAACGCCCAAGCGCGCGGTTAGCTTCGATGTCTTCACGGAAAATATTCTGAGCCTCTGCAACCAAACGCGCCTTGATCTTCTCTGGTTCTTGAGTGTTCAACTTTTCTCCGCGAAAGGTTTCGCGCATTCGCTCGATGGCCCAGAAAAGATTAACTGCCGTGGGCCGCGTCTCGGACATCACCCGGCACATGTAGTCGAAGTCGTCCTCGAGGTCCGCAACTGAAGTGCCGACCGACTGGCTGGCTCCGAGCGCGAGTCCCATCGCGGCAGAGACACCGATGGCTGGAGCTCCGCGAACGACCATCTTCTTAATCGCCTCGGCAACTTCTTCATACGAC
>JBGPYG010000413.1:0-3149 GCA_041493085.1 Pyrinomonadaceae bacterium
ATTGAATTCCACCAGCAAATTGAAGAACAGTGGCCAGTGTTCGCTGTCGCGGCGGGCGTAGAGTATGCGCCAGGGTTGATTGTTGTATGACGAAGGCGCCCAACGCGCCGCCTCGAACAGAACCAATAGCTCCTCTGGTGGAATCGCTTCGCCCGACATCGCGCGCGGTGACCAACGATCCAGAAAGAAGTTGTCGATTGGATGGCCGGCTTTTCGTTTTTCGCTACCCTTAATCATGTTTCGTGAGTCCTTTGTAATTTGTTTGAATTCCGGGGGGCTTGAGCAATTGCGCGGTCACGCGTCAGAAACCATCCGACACGCGCTCTCGTCTCAGGAAGAGTTGATAAGAAACCTGCGAAGTCTGACCTTCATTCGTGATCGTTGCGTTTGCCGCGGTAACTAATTGCCAACCCGCGCGCCCAGCTTGATTGAGGTAGTCCCAAACTTGCGAACACGAATCAAGCGCCGCCTGCGAGTCGCCGGCGTTCAACGCGATAGTCCCCTGCCACTCACCGTTAGCGAAAGTGACCCGGCTATATTGAGTTTGGCAAACCAGATATTCGAATTGCATTGCGTTTACTTTCGAAGGCGTGAAAAGCTCCGCGCCTGACGGTACTACCGTTGATGCAGTTACTTCAGCGCTTGATCCAACGACGACGAATCGTCCAGCAGGATCCATTCGACAACCGACAGGGGCAAGCTGCCATTCTTGATCAAGTCGTCGTGAAACTGGCCCAGGCGAAAGTTTGCACCCTGCTTGTCGCGATATTTTCCCAGCAGGCGCATGATCTGCCACTTGCCAACCATGTAGGTGATCTTCTGCGTGGGATTTGCAGCCGCGCCTGCCGCTTCGCCCGTGGCCGACTCACGATCCAGCCCGCCGGCCTCCATGAAATAGTTTACCGCCTGCTCGAACGTCCATTTGCCGGTGTGCAGGTTTACGTCCACGCCGATGCGCGCGGCGCGATAGCGCGAGAGGCGCAGTACCTGTGCCTGCCCGGGCGAGTTGTTGGGATAGAGACCGGTGCGCATCAGCATCTCTTCGCCGTAGAGCGCCCAGCCTTCGACGAACACCCCGTCTCCATGCTGGCGGCGGATTTCATCGGGCAAATGGTTCGCGATTGAGAGTTGCAGGAAGTGGCCGGGAATTCCTTCGTGGCCGAGGATCGGTCGGGGGTCTTCAATCGCCGCGCGAATATAAAAGTTCTTAGACTGTGGATTGTAAGTAGGAATGAAATAGAAGCCACTCGGATCCTTGTCGTAAACGCCGGGCGCATTCATGAAGCCGCCGGGGCTGGTTGGCTTGAAAGCTTCGGGAAGCTGGCGAATTTCAAACTTGCCGATGTATGAAGGCAGGGTTACCAGATTATTCGTCTTCAGGAAGTCGATCATCTCAGCCAGGCGGCTCTCGTAGGCATTCAGAAATGCTTCCTGATCTTTGGGAATATTCTTGCTGCGCGCCGGATTGGGATCGGCCAGCGAAGGATCTGGTAACCACGACTCGAGCGCGCGGTAACGCGCCAGTTCCGCCTGGCCCAACATCTCGACCTGCTTTGCGTCGAGCGGCAGCAGGTAGACGTTCTTCAAAAGATAGTTGTAGTTTGCCTCTCCCATCGGTTTGAAGGGCACCATTCCCGGCAGACGTTTCTCCAGCCAGTCGGCAAAGCCGTGAATCGAAACCAGCGCCGCATCGCGCGACTTCACCAGATCGTTTCTCTCGGCGGGTGACAGATCTTTTGCCAGCGTCATGAGGCTGTCGTTGAACAAGCTGTCTATTGATCGGGCGGAGTCTATCGCGAGTTGCGCGTAGAGCTGCCCCGGTTTATTCAGGTTGCCCTTGCCTTGCTCAATTATGAAAGGCATCTGTTTGAGGCGTGCAGTTGCCGCGAGCGCGCGGTTGCGCGGCGTGTCGTAATCCTTCTTCAGTAACGAGAAGATGCCGTTGCTGCATTCGTTGACGTAGGTTTGTGGATCGGTCTCCTCAAAGTCAATCACGCGATTGAAAAAATCCACGCCATCGAGCTGCGAACGAAACAACAGCCAATCAATCCGATCGTCCTTGCTCCAGTTCGCCGCCGGCATGGCGCGCACCTTTGCGAGTACTTCCTTTACGTGCAGACGCCGCATGAGCACCGCGGAGAGAGAATAATCGGTCAGCTTGTTGTCCCAGGTGTGCAGGCCGGCATCACTCGAGGCTACGGGATAATTTTGATTGCGCCAGTTGTAATAATCCGTGGCCAGGTGTTGGAGATCGGCCGGAGTCTTGGGTTCCTGCGCATGGACTGGATTGAAAGAACAAACCATGGTGGCGCAGGAAATCACGAGCAGAATCAGGAGCTTCATTTAGTTGGCCTCGATGACAGTCGATTAGAGACGGGGGACGAGCCCGACGATAAATCAGGTGGTGAGCGATGACAAGGGCTATCGTTCGGGAGAACCCAGCAGCGCGCGCGCATTGCGCTGGAGACCGGAGAGTTTGGCTCGCTTCATTGCACTGTGGCGAAAACGCTCCGCGTAAGCTTCAGGCGTCAGTTCTAACACTTCGGAAAGCGGGGCGTTCACGTTTCCAGCGCGCGGCTGAAAGCGAGGTTCGTCTGTAAATTGCTCGAAACGATTCCAGGGGCAAGCGTCCTGGCAGATGTCGCAGCCGTAAAACCAACCTTCGAGATTTTCTGCTACGTCGCGCGGCATTTCCGCATTGCGCAGCTCGATCGTTGCATACGAGATGCATTTGTTTGAGTCGAGCACGTAGGCTTCGGTAATAGCGCTGGTCGGGCAGGCGTCGATGCAAAGAGTGCAACTGCCGCAGTGGTCCGCGACGAGTTCGTTGTCATACTCGAGATCAATACTCAGCAGCAGCTCGCCGATAAAAACCCACGACCCATATTCAGTTGTAATCAGGTTAGTGTGTTTTCCAATCCAGCCGAGCCCGGCGCGCGCCGCCCAAGCCTTGTCCATCATGGGTTGAATATCAACGCAAACCTTTCCTTCAGCCGGCGGAAACTCTTCTTTGATCCCGGCCAGCAGCGAGCGGAGTTTGGCTTTCACGATTTCGTGGTAATCATCGCCCCACGCGTAGCGCGACACTTTGCCCGTCGCCGGATCGTCCGTGTGCTCTGCGGGCGTGTAATAGTTTTTTGCTACGACGA
>JBGPYG010000148.1:0-8307 GCA_041493085.1 Pyrinomonadaceae bacterium
CAACGTGCGACTTAAGCCTCTCCAGGATCAAACCAAGGCCCTCGACGGAGTTCGCAATTTGAGTGAATTCACGGCTCAGCTCTTCAGATTCCTCTCCCGGACCCAGACTTGTCTTTCCACGCTTCAAGGCTTCGTGCGCCCCCCTAACATCCACTTGTAATCGTTCAAGCTGTTCGGCGCAGCCTCTTGTAGATCTAGTCTTGGCCGAGTCTGCCGCACTAATCGTGCAACAGCAGCGGCCGTCCAAATGAGCAATCGCATCTTCGCACTTGCAGTCTGGTGGGACGCGGTCCAGGTCAGCCGCTAGAAACTCGGCAGAGAAAAACACATTCCGCAGCCTGTCGAAGAGGCTTGGCGGTTTCTCACTTACATCGAGCTCCCGCTCGAAGAACATTTCCTTTAGCTTCTCAATCAATTTCATGACTTCACCCATTTTCGGTCGTCAGTTTACTCAGGTGCCTAATTTTCAAGTTCGCACGGTGGTTTTTTCCGCGTCTGAGCGCCACATGCCTTCGTAAATCCCCAACTGATTAAGCCTGCCTCGCATCTCCTTGAGGCAGCGGTTCTCACAGTCGTCAACTTCCCGATTGAAGTCAGCTCGATGCATGATATGGATGGTGAGCACCACTTCGCTTCTCGAGTGCCGACCATGTGGAGCAACATGCAGGGCACGGTCGAAGGCGCCAATCTCATACCGGGAAGGTCGTTCGTCTCGCGGCAGGATCCACTCAGCAATCTGTCGCAGGTCTTCGTAGGTGCTGAGGCAGTATTCACAACCAGGGACCGGCTGGTGATCTCCTTCTGCGGCGACGTGACTGTTGGTTCCACAGAGCTGCAACTCAAACCCGACCTGAATCTTGCGCTCTTTCGCTACGGACCACTCCGGCCAAACTTCGTAACAGACCTGATGTCTGCGAGCGAGCTCACGCAAACGCTCGACAAGCTGTCCCGACTGTTCATCCTGCGGCGTGTATTCACCCTCAGGAATTTGCGCTTTCACTGTGGAACTGTTGTCAGCAAACATTCGTCTTCAACTCCTCACCTTGATAGATCGGCGCAAGCGGTTTACTCGCGAAGCGCCAAACCAGCGGAATGAACATGCCTGAAACCAGCGCATATCCAAGGATGCCGAAGTAAACTGGCGGCTCTATTGCCCAACGGGTCATTCCGAATCCCAGAAGCAAAATGCCCACTTCACCCGGACCAACCATCGCGGCGGCGGTGCGCATTGTGTCTGTCGATGACGTTCCGCCCGTTCTCATTCCAACCCACACGAATAACCACTTGAGGCCCACAGCCGCCAACACAACGATAATGAGTGCCAGGAATCCAGTCAGTCTTCGACCATGCGATTGCAGCAGTACAGGCAAGAACGCAAACGAAATAAGCATGGCCGATGCAAGTGGCCTCTCGCTCTCACTAAATCTCTTCCCGATCTCGCTGCGACGCCACAAAGCTCCGGCGACAAATGCCCACGCAATTGCACCAAGTTGGTTAGTGCTCATAGCTGCCAGCGCGAATATCAGGACGGCGATTAGTACAAACCCGATGGTCGTTCGCGTAGCTGAGATGCGCCCTTCAGCGCGTGCTAAAAATCTGGTGGAGATAAAGCAGGCAAAGGCGAAGAGGACGAGCAGCTTTAGCGATTCGTACAACGCCACGATGACGTACACCGAGGCGCTCGCAGCCCGGGCGTGCCTGATGACCGCAAAGATGTCATAGAAATATACTGCCAGCATTGCGAGCGCGGTGAACACGACCGCACCTGCTTGCCAATCGATCAGGAACTCATTGTCTTTCTTATCAAAGCGACAGAGTTCTCCAGGAAGCCATAAGCTACTGGCGATAATAGTCGCAGCCACCAGAACGACTGATCCCGAATCCAGCCGTCCAGGAAGTTTCAGCAGCAGGACTACAACGGCAAGCAAGACTCCAGCAGAGACCGCAAACCCCAACATCAGACCGAACTTCCTGCGCAATTGATCAGAGTTGAAACGGGTGCCGGCAAGAAATAGCATTCCAGTCAATCCCACTATTCGAACAGAGGTGAGCAGGCGGTCGCCCCAAGACCCGCCTGCCCACCAGTCCCGCCAGTCAGCCGGAGAAAGCCAAACGCTTATCGCAATGATGCAGAGCGCCACTCCGCATCCGAATGCGTCGGGCAGGCCGAAACGACGGGCCAACTTAGTGCCTCCTAAAATTAGAAGAGCACCGGTTAACAGAATTAATGCTGGCACGACCTCGTTAATCAAAAACAGTTACCTCAATCAGCCGGTTAGCTCTGGCTGGAGCACCTGCCCACCAGGATGTCTTTTGACGTCAAAGTGCCATTTCCAGAGCGCATAGATGGCTGGATAGACCACCAGTTCGAGAATGAAAGATGTGAAGATGCCGCCGATCATGGGAGCCGCAATGCGTTTCATAACGTCGGCCCCGCTGCCGGTAGACCACATGATCGGAACCAAGCCCATGAACATGACCCCGACAGTCATCACCTTGGGACGGAGTCGCTTTACCGCGCCATGCAGAATCGCCTCTTTAAGGTCGCCCCAATTCCTCATCCGGCCCTTATCGCTGGCCTCCTTAAACGCGATGTCGAGATAGAGCAACATGAACATGCCGGTTTCGGCATCAACGCCCATAAGAGCGATCAAACCGACCCAGACGGCAATGCTCATGTTGTAGCCAAGGAAGTAGAGAAACCAGATCGCTCCAATTGCAGAGAATGGAACTGCCAGGAGAATAATTACCGTTTTGGCAATGGAGCGGGTATTGAAGTAGAGCAACATGAAAATGAGGAAGATAGTAATTGGCACGACGATCAGTAGCCGGGCCTTCACACGTTCCATACTTTCAAATTGGCCACTCCAGATCAGTTCATAGCCGGCAGGCAGTTGTATCTTATCGCGCAGCACCTTCTTGGCATCCGCCACGTAACCGCCTATGTCGCGCTGGGAAGTGTCAATGTCAACGTAAACGTAACCGGACAGTCGACCATTCTCATCGCGAATCATTGACGGCCCATTGACCATTTGGATGTCCGCAATCTGGCCGAGAGGAATCTGAGTGCCATTTGGCGCCATCACAAAAGTTCGCGATAGCTTGTCCGGGTCGCTGCGATAATCCCTCAGGTAACGCACATTGACCGGATAACGCTCCCGGCCTTCAACTGTAGTGGTGACGTTCTCACCTCCGACTGCCGACATCACCACGGCATTGGCCTGATCCACGCTGAGGCCATAGCGCGCCAGTTCTTCGCGCTTCAAAGTGAAATCGAGGAAATACCCGCCCGCCGCGCGCTCGGCAAAGACGCTCTTAGTGCCGGGCACGTCTTTTAGCGACATCTCGATGTGTTCGCCGAGCTTCTGCACCTCGGCTAGATCGGCGCCCATAATTTTTATGCCCACGGGAGTGCGCACGCCGGTCGTCAACATATCAATGCGCGCTTTGATGGGCATGGTCCAGGCATTTGAGACTCCCGGCAGTTGTAATGCTTCGTTCATCCCGCCGGACCCATAGATGAGTTCATCCATGCTCTTATGATCCGGCCAGGCACGGCGCAGGATTCCCTGCAACCAATTTGGGGCCCTGGCTGAATACCAACGCGGCACCCTGGGCCATTGGGATTCAGGTTTGAGTACGACCACTGTCTCCATCATCGAGAATGGCGCCGGGTCCGTCGCAGTTTCAGCACGGCCAGCCTTGCCAAACACACGCTCGACTTCCGGGAAGCTCTTGAGCTGCTTATCCATCACCTGGAGCAAACGCTCGGTTTGAGTGACTGAAATACCCGGTAGGGTCGTAGGCATGTAGAGCAGCACTCCTTCGTTCAAGGGCGGCATGAACTCTGAACCAAGGCGATTAAAAATCGGAATAGTCAAAGCAACTGCCAGCACTGCCAGAATGATGACCGCCCATGTGTGCCGTAAGACAAACTCGCAAACCGGGTGATAGATCTTCATCAGCGGCCGGCTGATGGGATGGGTCTCCTCGCTATGAATCTTCCCGACCAGCACCACATTGGTAATCTTTGCGAGAAACTTCGGCTTGAACTTGTACGGATCCATGTGCGTGAAGAGCAGTCGAATCGCCGGATCAAGCGTGATTGCCAGGAAGGCAGCGATCGCCATGGAGAAGTTCTTGGTATAGGCGAGCGGCTTGAAGAGCCTACCTTCCTGTCCTTCAAGCGTGAAGACGGGAATGAACGCCACTGCAATCACCAGCAGCGCAAAAAAGCTGGGGCCGCCAACTTCCTTTACCGCGTTAATAACTACGTCTTTATAACTGCCGGGTCTGCCTTCGGCATCCCAGTGTTCGAGTTTTTTGTGCGTTTGCTCGACAACGACAATTGCCGCATCAATCATCGCCCCAATGGCGATAGCGATTCCGCCGAGGCTCATGATGTTGGCAGTCAGCCCCATCCAGTACATAGGAATGAATGCGATGATGATCGTAATCGGGATCGTAACGATCGGCACGATCGCCGATGGGATGTGCCAGAGGAAGATCATGATGATCAGACTGACGATGATCAGTTCCTCTATCAGCGTGCCCTTGAGCGTTTCGATCGCGCGCTCGATAAGTTCAGCGCGGTCATAGGTCGTGACGATTTCTACGCCCTTTGGCAAAGAGGGCTTAAGTTCATCGAGTTTCGTGCGTATTCGTTGGATGACTTTCTCGGCGTTCTCGCCGTAACGCATGATGACAATCCCGCCGACCACATCTCCTTCTCCGTTCAGATCAGCCAGACCGCGCCGGATATCAGGACCAAGCGTTACTGAGCCGAGATTCCTCACGAGAATAGGCGTGCCGCCCTGTTTGCTGGTCCCGACGACAATGTTTTCCACGTCAGAGACCTTCTTTATGTAGCCGCGTCCACGGACCATGTACTCGCGGCCAGAGAACTCGACCAGACGGCCTCCCACATCGCTATTCCCCTGGCGCACCGCTTCGACCACGCGTTCAATCGGAATGTCATAGGCGAGCAGAGCATTCGGATCGACGTTGACCTGGTATTGCTTGACGAACCCTCCCAGCGGAGCGACCTCGGCGACTCCCGGCACAGCTTGCAAGGCGTATCGCATGTTCCAGTCCTGAAAGCTTCGCAGTTGCGCCAGGTTGTTTTGCCCGGTCTTATCAACCAGCGCGTACTCATAAACCCAGCCCACCGCTGTCTCATCGCGGGCCAACTCGACGTTCACCCCCTCCGGCAAACGCGGCAGGATGTTGCTTAGATACTCGAGTGTGCGTGAGCGCGCCCAGTAAATGTCGGTACCATCTTCGAAGATGATGTAAACGTAGGAATAGCCGAAATCGGAGAAGCCGCGAATATCTTTTACCTTGGGTACACCGAGCAGAGACGAGATGATCGGGTAGGTGACCTGATCCTCCATGATGTCCGGGCTGCGGTCCCAGCGCGAATAAATGATCACCTGCGTGTCTGAGAGGTCGGGAATGGCATCGAGCGAGATGTTCTTGATAGACCACAGCCCGGCAAGCGTCAACACCCCGACTATGAGCAGGACCATGAACTTGTTGTGGGCGCAGATTTCAATAATTTTGTTAATCATTGACAGATTCTCGTTCGGTCATTTGTCGTCAGCGTATTTGGGAACCAGGTCCATGCCGTCAGGCGCTTTTCCGGGCTTATCAGACCGGTAGGCCGGGTTCATTGAGTCGTACCAATACAAAATCTTCCGCTGCGACGGTTGAGTCTGAGACTGATTTTGTGGTGGCGCGCTCTTCTCACCCGACTTGGGCCCGCCCGTTTCCATCCCAGGCATGCCCATTCCACCAGCCGCCGATTTCAGCTTGCTCTCAGAGTCAACGAGGAAGTTGCCCGAAGTGACGACGCGCTCGCCTTCCGTGAGCCCAGCGAGCACAATGAATTTGTTGTCCACCTTTGCACCAACCTGGACTTTACGTGGCTCGAAATAGCCGTCGTTGAGTGAGACGTAAACCAACTGCTCCGATCCGGAATCCAGGACCGCTTCCTGTGGCACCACGAGGCGCCTGCCGTAACTGATGCTCAGCACAACATCGGCATACATATCCGGCTTGAGCGCAAAAGTTTTGTTTGCGAGTTCGACTCTGACCTTGAGCGTCCGCGTAGTGTTGTCGACCTGGGGGTAGATGTAGGTGATCTTTCCGTTGAACTCACGCCCGGGATAAGAAGAGATCGTCACCGTCGCCGGCTGCCCCAGCTTGATGTCCGCCGCCTCGAACTCGTAGATATCGGCAATAACCCAGACCCTGGAGAGATCGGCAATTGCATAGAGTTCGGTCTCAGGCGTTACTCGCTGCCTCGGAAAGGCGTTGCGAGTTGTCACAAAGCCACTGGTCGGCGCATAGAGGGTCATCGTCCTCGTGGGCGTTCCACGTTTCTCTAGTTCACGGATCTGAGCTTCGCTGATGTCCCACAACTCCAGCCGCCTTCGTGCTGATCGCACCAGGGATTCGGAGAAGTTAACTGCTTCAGGGAAAGGACTCTCTCCGAGCTGCCTTCTGCCCTTGATTGCGAGCAGATACTCTTCCTGCGTCGACACCAGGTCGGGACTGTAAATGCTGAGCATCGGTTGGCCCTTCTGGACTAACTTTCCGGTGAAATCAACGTAGACTTTTTCGATCCAGCCTTCGATCTTGGGGTTGATGCGACTCATTTTTGTTTCATCGAAGGCGACCTTGCCCACGGCGCGCAGAGACTTGGAAATAGATTGATATTCAACCGTGCTGTACTGGACACCGATTAGCTGTTGCTTCTCAGGACTGATCTTGAAAGCAGTTTCGGGCATTTCGCTCGTCGTCGCGGTTGTCTGCGTGGGGAGATCCACGGACGTCGGCGTCGGCACAGGCTTTGGTCGGTTTCGCAAGTAGATGAACGCGACGATGCCAACGGCGACGACAAATACGACTGCAAGGAGAATCGGCCATTTCTTTCTTACGGAAGCAGGCTTCTCGTTATCTCGATCAGGATCTTTCTTTTCGACTACCGCTGCCCCTTTGTCTGTTGTCGGCGCGGTTGGTTTGAGAAGTGACTCAGGTTCTGCAGTGCTGGGAGTCGCTTCAACGGCCGGGACGACCGCTTCCTCAGGTGTGCCAAACTTGTCCGGCTCGTTCAATAGCGCCGTTTTTCCGTTGTGTGATTTATCTGCTGTGGTCATTTCTAAATCCTTCTCTCAATCAGGCATTCATCATCGAAAGAGTCACGGTCTCAACGTGACGCCCACCAGCGGCTCCAGTGCTGCGACTGCCTTCTCCTCATTACTGAGTTGTTCGTAGTAATTAAGTTCGTAATTAAGGAGCGTGACGAGATTGTCGAGCAGCGTCAGAAAATCAACTTTGCCGACTTCATATCCCGCGATGGCCGACTCAAGCGAGAGCGAAGACTGCGGAACGATCGTCGTGCTGTAAAGACTGACCAGGCGCTTCGCAGTCGTCTCAGCAAGATACTTGTCTCTGATCTTGAACATCAGCACCGTGGTCATGTTCTCCAAACTTCGCTTCTCCGCCTCGAAGCTGGCGTTTGCTTCCGTGAGCGCCGGCCGCTGCTTCTGCGCGTAGTAAACCGGCAGCTTGATGCCGATGTTCACGCCGTACATCTCCGGCATGGCCGGACGGTTGATATAAGTGAAGCCCACCGTGAAATCGGGATAGAAATCTTTCTTGGCGAGCTGAATGCCATACTGCGAGCCCTCGATCTTGCGCCGCTGGGCTTTCAAGTCGGGGTAGTTTGCTACCGCCGTCTCGTTGAGTGTGGCCAATGAATAGGGGAAATCGCGGAGCTTGAGTTCTTCCGGACTTCCCACTGGCGATTCCGGCTCGCGGTAGAGCAGACTATTCAAGCGCGCCTCGGCAATCTGCTTGCGCTGTTCCAACATGGTCTGCTGTTCGATCAGCTTTGAGAATTCGACCTGGGCCTTGAGAACGTCCTGCTGAATGCCCTTGCCAACGGAGTAACGCACCTCGGCAATCTTGGTGAACTGCTCAAGAAGCGCCTTAGTTTTGGTGACTACTGCGATGGCCTTGGTCAGGTAATAGAGATCGAAGTAGGCGTCCTTCACTTCAGCGACGACGTTCCGCCGTGTTTGCTCAAAGGCCCACCACTCTGCATCGGCGTCGGAACTTGCAACCTTCCCGCGCAGGGAACGCTTACCGGGAAACGGCAGATCCTGGCTGATCGATAGCGAGCGACCGCTCGATGGATCTCCCTTTTGAACCTGGAACGGTGTGATGTTGCCCATGTAGCCGACGCTGAGCGTGGGCTCGTCCAACGCCTTTGCTTGCGGAATTCGCGCGCGCGCCATGTCG
>JBGPYG010000027.1:0-19351 GCA_041493085.1 Pyrinomonadaceae bacterium
AACTGTTGTTGTAGTTTGGATTGCCTGAGACTACCTGCGAAGAACTCTCCTGCTGCTCGCTCCACATGAAAAGGCCACCATCAGGACGCCGCGCGGCGAGTGGATCCAGCGTCGCCTGGTGCGCGCCTCTGTAAAAAAGTTTCGGCAGCGTCTCTTTCTCCGGGCGCCGCACCGCCACCGCTTCGCGATTGACGATCTGCGACACGTACGACTCGGTGTCGTTCATGTCGCCGATCAGAATTGCCTGCGTCGGGCAGACGACGACGCAGGCCGGCTCCAATCCCACATCGATGCGGTGCGCGCAGAAGTTACACTTTTCGGCCGCGTGGTCTTCGGGGTTGATGAAGATCGCATCGTAAGGGCACGCGGCCATGCAGGCCTTGCAGCCGATGCAGATTGATTTATCGAAATCAACAATGCCGTCCGCGCGTTTGAACATCGCCGTGGTTGGGCAGGCCGTGACGCAGGGAGCGTGTTCGCATTGATTGCAGCGGGTAACCTGATGCGCGCGGCGCACCTGCGGAAAGACACCGACGTCAACGTGCTTCACATAGGTGCGCGTCACTGAGAGCGGAACAAGATTCTCCGACTTGCAGGCAGTGGTGCACGCATGACAGCCGATGCAACGAGTCTGGTCGATGACCTTGGCCCACTTCACCGCGCGGTCTTGTGGTTCTTCGAGCATGAAAGCTCCGGCTACAGGGATTTTGGCGAGAGCGAACTATATCACGCTAAGAAGAAAAGAAAACATGGCCTTTTAGAGGGCAACGGTCTCTCCGCCCCCTGCCTGCGGAGAGGGGGGTTGCTGCAATAGCGAGTTCTTTATAGCGACTGCGGCATTGACAAATACACAGGGGCATAAGAAATTAGCCTTGGATAATTTGTTACTTGCGCGTAATCGCTAATCAAGGTTCGTTTGGAGGTTTATCGATGCGTCTTGTTATTTCGTTTCTTGCTGTAAGTCTTTTGGGGGCACTGGCTCAAAGCGGCTGTAACTCGGCCGAACAGAAAAACAGAAACACTGCTCCTGCTCCCGCCACTGCCGCGGCGCCGGCCACGCCCGCGCCCGACGGTGTGCGCCGCGTGACCACCGCTGAGCTGAAGGACATGTTGGACAGGAATGAGGCGGTGGTTATCGATGTGCGCAACGAGGCTTCTTTTAACGCCGGGCACATTAGAGGGTCGAAGCTGATTCCTGAGGCTGAGGTCACAAACCACCTCGCCGAGCTGCCGAAGAATAAGCTAATAGTCACCTATTGCTCTTGACCAAACGAACATACGTCCGCCCGTGCGGTGGTCGAGCTGAAAACAAAGGGTATCGAAAACGCCGCAGCGCTACTTGGTGGTTTCGCTGCCTGGCAAAACGCAGGTCTCCCGGTAGATAGCAAACCTACCAACCAGTAGCTAACTAACCCGAAATGCACTGCTCCAACTGCGGATCATACATCGCCCCCGGGGTGCGCTTTTGCTCCGGGTGCGGTTCACCGGCCAACGATCCGGAAGCAACTAGAATTGCCCGGGCGCAGAGTGGAATCCCCGTGCAACTGGACCACGGTGACGAGCACGATGATCTGGAGCAAGTGATCTTTACCGTGCGCCCAACCCTGATCTTTATCAAGCTTGGGTATGCGTTGGCGGTAGTTGGAGCGATCGCGGTGGTCTTTTTACTGGCGCTGATACCTGTACCACCCTACATCTCAATACTGCTGGCGCTTTCACTGCTCCTGATTCCCGCCTATTACCACCTAAGGCGAAACATGGTTCGGTATACTTTGACCGACTCAAAGGTCGAGATTGACACGGGTCTAATAGCACGCACCACGCGCAACATTCCGTTGACTAAGATTCAGGATGTCACGGTTTCCGCCAGCATTCCGCAACGCCTGCTCGGCTTTGGCGATCTGCTAATCGACAATGCCAGCGAGGTGGGTGGCACCACGGTCCTTCATAACATTACCAGGCCTCGCCACTACGCCGACCTTCTTTTGCGCGAACTCAGACGCTCGCATTAAACTGATATTGAGACTCGACGCCGTCCAACCGCGATCTTTATTGGAACGTCTAAGGATTTCCGGGTTCTAATGGAGACTAGAATTTTTGAGGAGCCGCCGTTTGCGTTCTACCTTCGCTAAGTTGATTTTGGGTACCCTTTTGTTTTTGCCGCTTTCCTTCACGATGGTGAGCGGGCAAGCTCTTCCCACAGAGGAAGCGGCAAAGCTACTGAGCGATAAGCTCGGAACCTTCAAAGCCGCAGGGCCGCCCTCCCCATTACATCCCGGCTTTGTGCTGGGCTTGGGGAAGGATTTCGGGGCAACCTCAGCGGCATTTCGTAATTACCTGTCCAAGGATGGCTATTCGTTCAGGCTGACGATCATTACTACGACTTCTGACTCGAGTGCTTACGGACTGTTAATGGACAGGAAACGTTCACTTGAGCAGTCAGTTGCGGGCGAGAAAGCGGTCAGCGCTGAAGTAGGAACAGCGAGCTTTGTGTTTTCCAAGACCGTGCTTTTTGTCAAAGGTTCGGCTTGGGTTGCCGTCTACCGCGAAGACGCAGGAACCCCGGACGAGCGGGCTCTGCTTGACATCGCAAAAGCAATTTCAGAAACGCTCGATAAGGGCAGTGGTGATATTCCTGTTCTGGTAAAGCATCTGCCTGATTGGCAGAATGTGCAGTCGCGAGTCTTATACGCAGTTAACCCAGAGACTCTAAAAAATTGGTTCAGCAATCAGCCGATTCTGGATGCGGTTAGTTTTACTGGGGGCGCGCAAGCGGTCGTTGCCAATTACGATACGCAGCGACTTGTCATAGTTGAATTCAGCACAGCGTCGCTCGCAACAGACAATGACCAGCGCATCACAGCCAAACTTCAAGAGCTGCGAGCCCAAGGACAATCTGTACCCTCAGCCTATCGCCGCGTTGGTAATTATTCCGTGTTTGTTTTTGACGCACCAAGCGCGGAAGCTGCTAACCAACTCATCGATCAGGTGAAGTATCAACAAGTGGTGCAATGGCTGGGCGAGAATCCCTTTGCCTACGAACAAGCTACGCGTGAATTCACTGAGACTACGCTGGGAGTTTTTGTCGCTGTAGTTAAAGCTTCGGGTCTGGCTCTGGTTGCCTGTCTCGCTGTTGGCGGTTTTTTTGGCACTCTCTTGTTCAGTTTCCGGCGGGCCCAGCAGCGCGCCAAAGAGGCCTATGCCGATTCCGACGCGATGCTTAGGCTTAACCTGGATGAATTAACTCCGGAAAGCGATCCGGCGCGACTGCTGGGGCGCGGACACTAGTAACGAAAATGTCCGACAAACTTCAGCTTGTCGTGGTTTGCAGAGGCTTCTACTCCTGAACCGACAACAAACGGAAGTTTGTCGGACAAAAACCTAAATGCGGGTTGCTGATCTTCCTGGGAGGCTCCCCCAAGCCCCTTCAGGACGTTGATCAGCAACCCGCAATGATTGCTCGTCGATTGCATGCAAGCGTTAACTCTGTTCCCCCGAAAGAGCCATCGCCTGTTTTCAAAAACGTGAGAGGACGCCTCCCCCAAAGCTTCCACTCACCGCAATCTTGAGCCTGACCCGATTTACCCTTATACCTACCCTTCTTGTTGGATTTGTCTTTGGCAACGAGCGTGCCAATTCTCGGAAAGTTCAGGTCCATCGGCCTGCATTAAGTTTTCTTAAGGAATTCGCTCAGCTTGGGAGAACACTGGATGTGACAGCCGCTTAACGGCACCTCGCTGAGTAGAAAGTCGTACAACTAC
Source organism: Pyrinomonadaceae bacterium (assembly GCA_041493085.1). GTDB lineage: Bacteria > Acidobacteriota > Blastocatellia > Pyrinomonadales > Pyrinomonadaceae > PSRF01. The sequence continues at coordinate 3,762 of JBGPYG010000027.1, forward strand.
AATACATCTGGTTCCGGATGGCGAATGATAATCGCTCGCTCTTTGCTAGGACAGACATTCCTGTCTGTCCCAGCTTTCATGTTCTCCAGATTCAGACGGCAGACAAGTCAGATAGACAAGAATGTCTGTCCTACTAAGGAAGAGCCTTGACTAGTTCATCGATCTCTTCGAGCGTGTTGTAAAGATGGGGTGAGATGCGCAGGCGATCACCACGTGGTGCGGTGATGATGTTTCTTTTCTTCAGGTGGGCGTAAAGATCCATTGAACTCAGCCCGCCGGTGTGACGAATGCAGACAATTTGGGACTTCTCGCCAAGTCGTCGAGAGCTGACTACTTTGTAATCCCTGTCCCTCAGCCGTTCACAGAGATGGTCTGTTAGAGTTTCGAGATAAGCCTGGATGCGGGGAATTCCAACTTCATTCAAGAGTTTGAGGCTCGCTTCCAGACCATGGATGAGGGCGACCGGTCCTGTTCCGGTTTCCCAGGCAAGTGTTCCGTGATTCCAGTCCTGCTCGAAGTTGCCGTAGTCTTCCGGGTTGGGAACGCTCGTCCAACCCACCAGGGTCGGCTGAATTCGCTCGCGGGCCCGGGCAGAAAGATAAAGCAAGCCGACACCCTCCGGCGTCAACAGCCACTTATGACAAGCAGCCGCGGCGACGTCGACGAACTCCGCTTGCACTTCGATAGGAACCACTCCCAATGCCTGAATCACGTCTACGACGAGAAGCGCATCCTGCGAGCGGGCGGCGCGTCCGATGCGCTCGAGGTCTGCACGAAAGCCTGAGGCAAACTGGATTTGGCTAACGGCAACCAAGCGGGTTCTTGAATCAATCAGTCCAATTAATTCATCGAGATCTATCCGGCCGTCCCGCTCTTCACACATGCGCACTTCGACGCCGCACGCATCTCGGACGCGCAGCCAGGGGTAGATGTTGGAGGGGAACTCGTTGCGGAAAGTTACGAGGTTGTCGCCGGAGCGCCAGTCAAAGCCATTCGCCACGGTCGAGAGTCCATCTGAAGTGTTTCGCATAAACGCGACTTGCTCTGGACGCGCGCCAAGCATGCCGGCGACAAGCCGGCGTGTGTTTTCCTTAACTGCTATCCAATTCCGAAAGTTTACGGATCCATTTTCCGAAACATCCGCCAACTGCGACTGAATTGCGTTGATTGTCTTAAGCGGTGGCGGCGACACAGCGGCGTGGTTTAAATAAATGGCGCGCTCTGTAACTGGAAAGAGCGCGCGCAAAGTGTCGTTCATAATAGTTTGGTTGTAAGGTTGGCGGGTTTTATGGAGCGAAGGCCCGGCCGTAGAATTCCTTGTAGAGCCAGCCGAGGACGCGCGCTTCAGCCGTGCAGAGTGTTTCGAGCCAGCAGTTGATCAGGAAGTCGCGACGGCCACGCGCGGAAGGAATCTTTTCGGCCTCTTTCACGACCGAACCGCCGCTCCTCAGATCGAGTTTGTAAGCTTCCGCGGCCGCCTCGTTAGCTTTCGAGGCTGAGTCGAGCGCGTTGAGAAGTTGGCTGATCCAGGAATGAAGCGCGCGTTCGGTGTGGTTCTCAGCCAGCGCTTGTATTATGCCAATCGCGAGACGGTCCTCAGCCTGTTTGAAATCGAAAACTGTTTCACCCTGGTTACGGCTCTGTTCCTGTTTCCACTGAAAAACTTCCTCGACGTTGTGGTGCTTGATAATCGCTACGCGTTGATCGAAATCGAGAAACCACTGAATAACTTCGGGAACGGAATCGAGATCGACGTTCCCGTTCGAATCGCGTTGCAACGGCGGTAGGTTAAGCGGAGTTTCGTCCCTGCCGCCATCGCCGTTACCTGAAGTCGATTGTGAGATTCCGCTGCTCGCCATCGGTTAAGTTAGTGTATTGCCTGCCTGATTCAACTTAAACTCCGCCGTAATTTCCCCGACCACGTCTCCCCGCCGATTGTGCACCGGGAAAAAGGCGTAGCGCGACACGGCCTCCAACGATTCATCAGCTAGTATGCCGAGTTGCCTTAAGGACTCGATAACTACTGTTGGCCGCGCGCGCTGATCGTCGCCATCCTCAATCTTGAGAGCGAGTCCTAAGCCTCGAGGCCAATCCTCGCAGGGCAGTATGCCGACAGTGTAAACACCTTCCGCCCCCACCTTTGAGACCAGGCGGCCTTTCGCGGCCTTCATGAGTTCGGTGTCTAACCTGGCAGACGCGCCGCCGATAAGCTCAGGATGCGTTGTCATTGCCGAAACGATTCGCGCGCACGCATCTCTTGTCTTGTCATCAAATTCCGCGGGAGGCGAAACCAGGCGCGCGTACATTAGCGCCATCGCCTTGACCGTAATTCCAAAAACCGGAACGCCACAACCATCGACACCGACGGCAATGTCTTCAATCAGAATTCCCGAGAAGCGGGCGATGATTTTGCCAATCGCCAGTTGGACGGGATTGTCGGGCTGGTCGTACGTTTCGGTTGGGGCGCCGAGATGCAGGGCGAGCGCCAACATGCCTGCGTGCTTACCGGAGCAGTTGTTCTGCAAAACATTTGGCTCTTCACTTTGTTCGCGCAGCCGGCGCGCCACCTCGGGACTGAACGGTTCGTGTATCCCGCACTTCAAGGCTTCAGGTCCCAGCCCAATCTTCCTGAGCATCGAAGCGACAACTTCCGTATGAATCGGTTCGCCGCTATGCGACGCACAGGCGAGCGCTATCTCTTTTTCAGTAAAGCCGAAGCGGTCGGCGGCGCCGGAGGCAATCAGCGGAATCGCCTGATGTGGTTTGGCGGAAGAACGCAGGTAAGTGACCGTCTCAGGCGCACCGAGATAGGCGGTAATCGTGCCGTCAGGTTCAACTGCCACCACGTGGCCGCGATGCCGCGACTCAGTGATGCCGCCGCGGGTCACCTCGACCAGAGGTTCCGGAGCTGGCACCTCTTTGTTGTTCTCAGACGGCTGCCTCGAAACCTGCATCTACTCCGAAGGACCTCGCTCAGCTAATGAAAGGGATTTGACCGGATTATGTTATCACGACCGGTGCGATCCTTGCTGTTAGCACGTTGGCGGACTATCAGAACCGGGAGCGGTAACGACCGGGTGACAGACGGGGCCGCAGCTGGTTTGACTTCGAAGACGCGACCCGGTCGCTACTGCTCCCGGTTCTGATAGCCTTAACAAATAAAAAAGGCAGAAGGTTTGTCCTTCTGCCGCGCGGATTTCGCACAAGATGAATTCGTCAGCCTTTGGCTGTTCGCTTGGATCGCCTGGCGCCGTAGCTCAACACAGTCAGCTTCACAGTGCGTCTGCCAAAACGCATAGCCTCGCTTGTACTGGGGGTCCAGATGTCGATTCTGCGACCGCGGATTGCTCCGCCGGTGTCGGCCACGAGATATTCACCGCTGTATCCGGGGTGCTCCAGTCTAACGCGAGAACCCAGTGGCAACACTGAAGGATCGGCTGCAATCAGACCTCTGCTTACCATCCTGCCGCTCGCGGTTCTGCCCTTGAGACTGTAGGCCGTCGCCACGTATGGCGTCGCTGGTACAAGACCTTTCGGCTCCTCAACTGTCCGGTTCCGCGTAGCTGAGGCAGCGGCGTCATCCGCTGCCACCTTACCGGCGGTGCCAGGGTTTTCTTGAGGTTCTTGTTTTTGTTGCTGAAACTTTGAGAAAGGGGCGTCTGCTATTGAAGGCGTAGCCGAGAAAACTATCAAACCTACAAGAAGCGCAGCTGCAATTATCGCGCTTCTGCTAATTATTGCTTTCATAGTCGGGTCTCCTGTCCGATGTAAATCATCTTCCAGCGCTCTGCGCGAGTCCGTTCTTTCCTATGCCTGCCACTCCATGGGGGCTGCGGCACGCCCCGGACTCGACCTCCGGCCCAAGGAGTTGAGAACAACGTCAGCCGGAGTTGGGGGCTTGCATCCTTGATGCATGCGCTGAAAACCCAAGTGCGCGTCCAAAACAAAAACAAGCGAGCATAACTCTCGCTTGTTTCATGGGGAAGCTAGCATAGGGGGTAGGGGGTGTCCAGCGGCGCGCTCGGCCAAAAAGTTCGAAAAACGGCCTGATTTTGCGTAACTACTGAAATATTTAGGGTTGGCAGTTACAAGGAAATGTGACCGAAAGCTTTCGGTACGGTAATCCAGGTTGAAGCCGTTCTGTGGCGGAAGCAAAAGCTGGAAATCTATATTTCGAGGAAGTTCTCGAGGATTTTCCGTCCATCCGGGTACTCTCCGTCGAAGAGTTCGGGGTGAAACTGCACACCAAACAGGGGTCGATCCATGTGTTCCATCGCCTGGATGGAACAGGTTTCGTTGGAGGCGGTGCGCCGGAACCCTTTCGGCAACGCCTTCACCTCGTCGAAATGTGAATGCCAAACAGTTATTTCCGGCGGCAGGTCCTTAAAGATGCCACCGCGGCTGGTTTCAACCGAGAAGTAGCCGCGTTCGCGTTTTGCGCCTTCGTATCCCTCGCCCGGCTCCAGCCTCGCCATCAGTCCGATGGGCGCGCCGAAAGCCAGTGCCATCTGCTGATGACCGCCACAAACTCCCAGCACGGGTTGCGAAGTTTTCCTGATTACCTCAAACACCCCGGCGAGCCCTTCCGGAGTGTACCTGTCCCAGGGATGACTCTGGCCGCTCAGAATAATATGGGAAGGCCGCAGCGACCTGACGCGCTTGAAAGAAACTGCGTGGAAAGGCTCGGTCAGTATCTCTACCCCTTCTCGCATGCGACCCAAAACTGCTCGCAGTTCGCGAGGGCTTGCGCCCTGACCGTCAAGCGTGTTGTCGATGAGATAAATCAGCGATGCAGTAGTCACTTTGCGATTCCCTCTGCCTCCTGCCAACCCGCAGCCTTCGCGCCCAGACAATAAAGCTTTCCGTTGAATGCCCCTATATAGATGCGGCCTCCCAGAACGGCGGGCGTGGAATTAAGGTTGTCCCCGATCTTTAGTTCCCCTAAACGTTTGCCGTCTTCAACCGACAGCATATGCAGCCATCCGGCCTTGTCTCCGAACACCAGCCGGCCATCAATTACCGGCGATGTACCCCAGATGGGCGCGCGCATGAGTTGTTGCCAAACGATTTCACCTTTATCTGCGGTCAGGCAATACATGAAACCGTTGTTTGAGCCGATGTAAATCCGATCCTTCAGAACGATGGGGCTGGCCCAGAACCCGCTCCGCTCTTTGTAGCTCTTACTCAAGCCACCTTCAGCTTTGAATTTCCAGACCGACTCTCCGTTCGACTGGCGGAAACAATAAACGTAACCATCCTCAGCAGCCGTGTAGACAAAACCACCGGACACAGCCGGCGTTGAATCTGAGTCGGCGCCGATGCGCGCTTTCCAGACCGTGGATCCATCAGATATGTTCAGACAGTAAAGGTCTCCTTGTTCCGTGCCAATGTAGATGCGCCCGTCAACGGCTGAGCCGCTGCCTTCCATTGAGCCAAGCCTTTCGGTCTTATAAATGAGCGAACCATCTTCGAGACTGAGACAATAGAAGAAACCGTCTTCGCCACCAAAGTAAACGCGGCCATCAATCACGGCTGCGGAACCGTCAACTTCAAAGCCCGTCTCGTAGTCCCAAAGCAGCGTGCCATCCTTCGCGTTGAGGCAATAGACATGATGGTCTAAGCCGCTGGCTATGATCCGATCGCCTACCATTGTAGGCGTAGCTTTAAAACTGTCCTTCGCTTTGAATTTCCAGATAACGCTGCCGTCGCTACGGTTGAGGCAATAGACATTGCCATCGGCTGAAGGAAAGTAAACACGTTCTCTGTCAACCGAGGGCTGACCCGGCCACGACGTGCCGCCCCAGGGATCTTTGTGCAATCTGCCGCTGATAAAATCCGTTTCGTACTCCCAAACAATTTCGAGCGGCCCTTCTTCCCAGGGGCCGGTGCCGTAAAAGTTGCGCTCTGGATTGCCCAGCCAATTAGGAATGCTCGTGGGAATTTCTTTGGGAGGCGGTTTGCGTCCGGGTTCGATTTCAGTCTTGGATACTACCCTGCCGCCGCACGCCGCCGGCAGCAGCACCAGCATCAGGGCCACCGGAATCAAGTGACGACTGGAAAGACGTCGAGAAAAAGAGTCGGGATCAAACATTGGGGGAGTTCAAATTGTAACCGGGGCGGCAGGTTAGCCAGGGCTGGCAAGCCAGTCGCCCTCATAAACTACTTCAGCGGCGCCGGTAATCACAACTTCGCCGTCGTTTCCGTCGCCTCGCCACTGAATCTTTGCCTCACCACCGGGCATCAGCACATTTACGAGCCGTTCGGTTTCGCCCTTTATCATCGCGGCGACTGCCGCGGCGCAGGAACACGTACCCGACGCCTCCGTCTCACCGACGCCGCGTTCCCATATTCGCAGCTCAATCGTGTTTCGATCCGCGACCCGGATGAAGACTACGTTGGTGCGATCTGGAAACTGTTCGTGGGTTTCGATGCGCCGTCCAATTTGCCGCCAGTCAAGCGAGTCGAAGTCGTCGACAAAGATGCAGCAGTTCGGGTTTCCCATTTGTAGGGCGGTGACTTTGACCGAACTGTCATCGAAATCAAGTTGGTAGTCAATGACCTTATCCATGGGCACTTCAGTGATCATAGGAATTGAGGCAGGGTCAAACTTCGGTTGGCCCAACTCGGAATCAAACACGTAGTGCCCTTTGCCATCGTCTTCTCGCAGCGTATATAGCTTGATGCCCGCGCGAGTGCTCAGATGCAGCTCTTCGGCGGCCCACAGCTTTTTGTAGTAGAGACAAGCAGCGGCGCATCGCGTTCCATTACCCGACAACGACGCCTCGCTGCCATCGGGATTGAAGATGCGCACATGAAAGTCAGCGCCCGCCGACGGGCCTACGACCGCAATGCCGTCCGCTCCCGCGCCATAGTGGCGATTGCAAATGCGTCGCGCGAATTCTCCCAGTCGCGCGGTGGTGGTGATTTCGGTAAGGGCGAGTTCCTGCGACTCGATGACGATGTAGTCGTTGCCGAAACCATGAAACTTTATGAACTTTGGAGGCATTACAGTAAGCTTATTTAGTCTGCGTTTACGAAGAGTTTGACAAGATTTACACGATTCACAGGATGCGGAAAAACAATCATGTGAATCCTGTCTATCTGCCGCAGGCCTTTATCTACCTCTCAGATTTTCCTGCAAACGATGCCAGCAGCACCGCAATGGGATCGATGCAGATCGCGCGCGGTTCTACGTCTTCCGCAAAGTTGTTTACCATGATTGAGAACACCAGATTCTCACCGGCTGCTGTGGTCACATAACCCGACAGACTTGCCGCCGAACTCAAGCTCCCGGTCTTCGCGCGCAGATTATTCTCGGCCACCGTTCCTTTGAATCGATTCCTAAGCGTGCCGTCAACACCTGCGATTGGCAAGGCGTCGCGAAAGACGGACGCGTAACGATGCCGGTGCATGTAGGTGAGTAACTGAAGAGTTGCCTCGGCTGTAATCATGTCGTTGCGAGACAAGCCCGAGCCGTCACTGAGCACCAATGAATTCGGATTCAGTCCCGCCTCTTTGAGAAAGCTCTTCACGACTTCCAGCCCCACGCCTTCGCTGGTACGAACCGTTGTCGTTGACGCTTCCCGTGAAGGCCTTGTGCCCAGCGTTCGTAGGATTAGTTCCGTGTAAAGGTTCTGGCTCGGCTTAAGTGTTTGCGCTGCAATCAGGCTCAAGGGCGGCGACTCAAAGCTTACCAGTTCAACGGCCGCCGGCTGCCCGGACGTTACGGAACTCATCCCGAGAAGGCCTTTCGGAACAATGCTCCCGGCCGAGCGTGCATCAACAGTTCGCGACTTGCCAGTTACAGTCACGCCTTTCCTGGCTAATGTGTCGCGCAACAGATAAACAAATAGCTGCGCTGGATCTGAGATGCCAACCCCAGCCGTGTAGCCTTTGTCGTCGAGCGCAATGCTACCGCTAATGGTCATCGTATTCTGACCAAGATCACGATCCACATTTAGTTCACGCCGGCTACCTTTTGCAGTAGTCGTCACACGATTGGAAATTCTGAGCAGTGGATCCGGAGGCCCGGTAGTAATCACTGCCGGTTTGACGACTTCCGGCCCAGGCTTCACCGACAAATCGAGGGCATTATCATTTACTGTTAGCGCGCTGACTTCCGCGCCATACCACCATTGAAGGTCCTCCCACTCCCACCCCGAACCGTACCGTGGGCCCGTGAAGTAACTTTCATCTCCAACCAGATCGCCCTTGACCTTTTTGAGACCGGTGGCAGCGATACGGTCAGCTAGATCATTCAGGCCTTTAAAGTAATCGCCGTTATTGAACCGCGCCGCGAATGAGGGATCGCCGCGGCCATAAATGATCAGATCGCCTTTGACTACTCCGTCCCCATCAGGCTTTGCGGGCGCATAAACGGAGGTGACAAAACGATAGTCAGGTGAAAGCCGATCGAGCGCCGCCGCCACTGTATAAATCTTCATATTCGAAGCTGGACGCAGCAGCTTGTTTGCGTTCTCTTCGAAGAGAACTCGTCCGGTTTTCAGCGAAGCAACTTTGATCCCCACCATTGCCGATGCCAACTCAGGCTTTCGCAACACCTCAGAAATGCGCGCTTGCAATTCCGCGAGCGTTCGCGTCGTTGCGGCCTTTCTGCTCTGGACAGCGTCCGGCGTGGGCGCGGGCGAAGCCTCGGGTACCCCAGCCTGACTAAAAGCAGGACCTGGCCCCGGCAGCGGGGTCGAACTCGGAGTTGGAACAGGACTCGGCGTGGGCCTTGGAGTCGCGGTCTTTCCAGGCGTCGCGACTCGGCGCTCACGCTGCGGCTGCTGTTGCGCACCGCCTACCGGAGTAGCAGGTTGAATCAGCAAGACTAGCAGGAGAAAGCTTACGAGGTTAGAAAGCGTAAGTGCCCGAAGTTTGATAAACATTTATTGTGTGGTGTCTTCGACGAGAGCTTAACCAGGGGGTGCAGCCTTGAGTCCCTGCGCCGTATGCCCGGCGCGAACTTTAGCCATCAGAGCTTTAAACTGTTCGTCGTTTCTCAACGAGGCCCAGTTTGGATCACTTTCAAAACAGAGTTGATTTTCATTTCCCAGAGCGATGGCGCGTTCCAGCCACTGGAAGGCCTCTGCTCGCATTCCCTCAAGCGCGTAAACGGACGCGACAGAATAGGCGATGTCCGGATCGACTTCGGCGTTTCTTATGACCGCGCTGCTCAATTGCGCGCGGGCTTCGTCATGCTTGCCCTGCACGCTCAAAAACATCGCCATGAATGGGCGAATACCATGCATGTTCGGATGCTGTGCCACGTTTTTCTGCATCAGCTCGGCCGCAGCGTCAGTTTGGCCGGTGTAATACAACGTCAGCGCGCGAAAAGTTTTCACTAACGGATTATCCGGATCACCGGCCTGATCCAATTGCCGCGCCGTCTCCTCGAAGTTTCCCATGTACATGTAAACCAGCGCGCGATTGTAGCTGGCCACCACGTGCGCCGCCGGGTCCAAACGCATCAGTCGATCATAACTGCGGAGCGCGCGCCCATATTCACCGTCAAGCCGATGCAGCGTAGCTTTGACAAAGTGAACTACAGGCTCATCTGGTGCTTCGCGGCGTGCCAGCGCCACCTCTTCGCGAGCCTTCTGTTTCTGCCCGCGCCAGAGATAGACAAAGACCATCAGCATGCGCGCCTCAATCATTTGCGGATCAAGTGACAGGGCCCTGGCAAAAGCCACTTCGGCCCGCTCGTAGTCTTCCGCGCCGCCGAAGCCTTTGAAAACGCGATTGACGTAAGAAGCTCCCAGGCCGTCAAGCGCCAGCGCGAAGTTCGGGTCGAGTTCGATCGCTCGCTGAAAGTGTTCGATTGCGGCGTCGCAATCTTCCTGAGCGATGGTGCGAAAAATGAAACGCGCGAAGAGATCGCGCCCGCGCAAATACTGTTCGTAAGCCGCGGCGTTTTGCGTAGCAGGTTTGGCGATTCCGTCCTGCTCGGCCGGACTTAATTCCAGGCGCAGCCCCTCGACGATTCGCTGGGCGATCTCATCCTGCACGGCAATGATGTCCTCCGTGGACGTGTCTATGCGATCGCTCCAGAGTATGTCGCCCGAGCCAACGTCCAATAACTGCGCTGTCACACGGAAGCGCCCGCCGGCGTGAATGAAGCCCGCAGTCAGGACGGCGTTGACACGCAGCTCGTGACCAATGTCGCGCGGATCCATCTGCCCTCCCTGGTATTTCGCAATAACTGAAGAGGGTCTCACTAAGAGCGAGCGCACGCGCGCAAGTTCGGTTATCACGGCATCGGCAAGCGAGAACTCATAAAAGCTCGAGGCGGGATCATTGCTTAAGTTGCGGAAACACAGAATAGCCAGGCTCTTCTTCTCCGGGTCGGCAATGGTCGTGAAAGGCGTCTCGTGAATGGTCGGCTTCGTGGGGGTTGCCATGCCCGGCGCTGAGGTCGAATCCGATTTGGACTTACCCTTGAGCCATCTCATGGCTCTCGATACCGGACTTGCGCCCGCTAAATGCCGCGCCGGTTCCGGCACGACGCTCGTAAAGGGTTGTCCCGTGGTTTCCGACGTAGAGACTTCCTGCAACACACTGCGAAGGTCGTCGCGCACCTCTTCCATCTTCTGATAACGATCGCGGGGTTCTTTTGCTAAACAGCGATCCAGTATCTGTTGCAGGCGCGCCGGAATAGGTTCCTTGCGAAGTTCAGCCACAGGCGCGGGCGCGTCGTGAAGCACCGCATGTCGCACATCGATAGTCGTCTTGCCGCGAAAGGGCCACGTGCCCGTAAGCATCTCGTAAAGCAACACGCCGGTGGAAAATATGTCGGCACGCTTATCGACCCGATCGCCGCGCGCTTGCTCCGGCGCGGCGTAAGTCGCCGTACCGTAAGGCACGCCAACTTCGGTTAAGTCAGTACGATGAATAGTAGACTTCGAGCTGTCGTCGGTGTCGTCGAGCAACTTTGCCAGGCCAAAATCCAGTACCTTCACCTGTCCCGACGGCGTGACCATCACATTGCCCGACTTGATGTCACGATGAATGATGCCGCGAGCATGCGCCGCGGCCAGCGCGTCGGTGACCTGAACGGCGATCAAGAGCGTGCTCTTCAAGTCCAACGGATGTCCGTTCACAAGCTGGCGCACGTTGCGCCCTTCAACGTATTGCATAGCTATAAAGTGGTGTCCTTCAGCTTCGTCGAGGTCAAAGATGGTGCAGATGTTGGGATGATCGAGAGATGAGGCCAGCCGCGCTTCGCGTTCGAAGCGTCTGAGGTTTGCTTCTCTGGCGGTTAACTCAGCGGGCAGAACTTTGACGACCACTGTCCGGCCAAGTTTCCCGTCGGTAGCTTTGTAAACCGTGCCTTGCCCGCCAACACCGAGCTTTTCGAGAATCTTGTAGTTGCGAAGAAACTTTCCGATCATGGCGCAAACGTCGCTAACAATTCATCGGCGCTGGCCGTCGCCGTTCCCACCTTGCCCACGACAATCCCAGCCGCGTGATTGGCCAAATTGGCGGCTTCCAACATCGTCGCTCCCGCAGACAGCGCCGCCGCGAGGGTTGCGATGACAGTGTCGCCGGCGCCCGTGACATCGTAAACTTCGCGCGCGGCAGTTTCCACAAACACCGGATCGTTGTCGCCTTCGAGCAGCATTATGCCGCGATCGCCGCGCGTGATTAGAACAGCATCGCAACTGAGTTTTTCCCGGATCACCCGCGCCGCCTGATGCAGACCATCGTCAGAGTCTTCCTCGAGATTGGTCATCCGCAGCGCCTCGTGATGATTCGGCGTGATCAGGGACGCAGGCCGGTAGTGAGCGAAGTTGCGAATCTTGGGATCGATAAGAACCGGCACGCGCCGGTACGCAGATGGCAGAATTTCGCCGAGGATGCGCGGCGTCACCACGCCTTTATCGTAATCAGAAACTACAAACGCGTCCGCATCATGAATAGCCTGTTTCAGGGAATCGAGAATGCGATTTTCCGTTTGACCGTTGACCGAGCTGCGCTGCTCCCGATCGGCACGCACCACGAGTTGACTGTGGGCGATGATGCGCGTTTTGGTTGTTGAGGGGCGGGTTTCATCAACGACCAGATAATCGTCGCTCTGTAGTGGACTCGCTTCCTTCAGGCTCGCGCGCAAGCGTTCGCCGGCGGAATCATTTCCGACTACGCCAACCACACATGCTTTCGCGCCCAGCGCTACGACGTTGGCGAGCACATTCGCCGCGCCACCCAGGTGGACTGACTCGCGCCGAATGTCTACGACCGGCACGGGTGCTTCGGGGGAAATGCGCGTGACGTCACCCCAGAAAAACTCATCAAGCATCACGTCGCCAAGCACCACGATCTTCCGATCGCGCATCGCTTGAAGCAACTCTCTAGCTCGCTCTTTGGTCAGTTGGCTCACGATGATTGAACAATCTTCCAGTGGTTGCGGCTCTGCCGCCGCACAGTGCGGAAAGGCTCGGCCTTTCCGTCGCCCGCTCTTAAAATATTTTGAGGCTGCGCCTCAAACGGCGAAGGCATAGCCTTCTATCATCTAAATGTGGCTGCTGCGGAAAGTCATAGGCTTTCCGCACTGTGCGGCGGCCAAGCCGCAATGGTCAAGAGCTTTCTCTTAGAACTCTCTCAGTCGCAGCCCTCACCCGCTCCACCGGAACACGCTTAATGCATTCGGGCTCGGCAAACTTCTCGCAGAAGTAGCCATGACAGGGCTGACATTCCATCTCTTCTACAACAACCTCAGCCGCCGCGGCCGCCCACGGTCGCCAGTGTGCAATATTCGACGAACCAAAGATGACTACCGTCGGAGTTTGCACGGCGGCAGCAATGTGTGCAATGCCACTATCGTTTCCAACAAACAAGCGCGCGCGAGCAAGCAGCGCCGTTATCTCCGGCAAAGATAGATCCGTGAAAGCCGCGACCGGCGCCGAAGTATCTCGCTTAAGTTCATCGACAATGTGCGCTTCACTGGGAGCCGTTATCACAACAACTCCGAGACCCTGCCCGGCAAGGTCCTCCGCTACTCGCGCAAACTTATCCGCCGCCCACTGCTTTGTAGCAAACGCTGCCGCCGGATGAATAACCGCAAATGAAGTATTGGCTAATCCAGCAGCCTGAAGCCGTGCGGCAATAGCGACAGCCGCTGCTTCAGTCACCGCGAGTTGAGTCGGTGGCCGATCGCTCACCGGCACTCCGGTCCAGCCGAGCAGCGCAAGTTGTTGTTCGACGGAGTGCGTCTTATTTCTTCCCCAAAGCGATGACGATGAAGGTGACAGGTGGTTGTGCAATCGCGCGTATTGGTACGTCTCATAACCGACGCGGTGTCTGGCGCCGGTAGCGCGCGCCAGCAGCGTGGCGGTGGTTCCACCGTGCAGGTTGTAAACGACGTCGTAACGATTGGCGCGTAGCCGACGGGCCGCACGCGCGCGCGCCGAGGTGCTCTTTCGTTCGAGTGTGATCACGTTATCCACATGTGGAAATCCGTCGAGCACGGGTGCCACCCAGTCTTCCAATAAAATGTCGACTGATGCGTGCGGCAGGAATCTTTTTAGCGCAAAGAGCGAGGGAGTGGACAACACCGTGTCTCCAATTGAGCGCAGTCGCACGACCAGCACGCGCTCGACCGTTTGCCAGTCCCACTGTGCGGGAGCGAGCGGCTGTGGTGAGTCTACCACCCCAGCCGGGCTGCCCGTTTGCCACCCCAGCGGCGCTGCGCCGCCGGGGGCCCCGGGCTGGGGACCCCGGTCTTCGCCGCGCAAACTATGCATCCGGAGTCCACGCAGTTTGGGAGACGAATCAACTATGTCCTTTAGACTATTCAAAGAGGGCTATTCAAGTTCGCTCTTACGGCCGGTTGTCTATTTCGCCTTCTGTTCCGTTTTCTATCTTAGCTTCGTCAACTAACATCACCGGGATGTCTTCACGGATTGGATAAACGCGTTTGCATTCTACGCATTTCAAGCCGCTGCCGTCGGGCTTCAACTCAACCTTCGCCTTGCACGCGGGGCAGGCGAGTATGTCCAACAAATCCTGACTGATTGCCATGGGTATGGACCTCACATTGCGGTTTCTTAGGCTTACACGGGAGCCCTGGAAAGAGGCATTTGGGAAGGGCAAAGCTTATCACAAGAGAGTGGGCAGTGAGCAGTGAGCAGCAGGCAGAAACCAGGATGCAGTCCAGCGAAAGTCAAAACAAAAGGGACCCACGAATATCGGAGCTCGGTTCGCCGCCCACTGCGCACTGCCCACTGCCTACTGCCTTCTGCTTTCGACCGTCATCCGCATTCCATATTTCGGTCGTAGCGTGATCACCGGCTTGAGCGCGACCGGATGATTGGGCACCAGTCGCATCTGCCACTGCTGAGCGAGGGCCGCGATCAGTAGAACTCCCTCCATCCAGGCAAAGCCTTCGCCGATGCACCGGCGCGGTCCGCCGCCAAACGGAAAATAGGAAAACTGCGGCCGAGAGTCCCGCGCTTCCGCGGTCCAGCGATCCGGATTGAATTGCAACGGTTCGGGGAAGTAACGCGGATCACGGTGCATTACGTACTGGCTCATCAGCACCAGCGACTTCCTGGGCACAACGTAGCCGGCGATCTCAAACTCCTCTAGCGCGAGTCGGCCGAGTGCCCACGCCGGTGGATAGAGTCGCATCGATTCGGCCAACACCATCTCGGTGTATTTCAGTTGCGCTACATCTTCAAAGGTTGGCAGTTGGCCTGCCAGCACAAGCTCAATCTCTTCGTGCAGCTTTGTTTCGGCTTCCGGATTCTGCGAGAGCAGATACCAGGTCCAGGTCAACGCGTTCGCGGTTGTCTCGTGGCCGGCAAGAAAAATTGTCATTACTTCGTCGCGCAGCTGCTCGTCAGTCATTGCGCCGCCATCGCCTTCCGTGTCCTGCGCCAGCAGCAACATCGAGAGCAGATCGCCGCGGTCTTCGCCACCGCGCCGCCGCTCTTCGATCAGGCGATAGATGATCGCATCGAGCCGGGCTTTGGCCTTGTCGAAGCGTCGCAACTGAGGCAGCGGAAGTTTTTGTAGTAACTCAAAGAACGGAATGGTGATGGTGTTGAAGAGATCCATCACCACCGTCATTGCTTCGCCGACGTCCTGCGCGTCAGAAACAACGTCAGCGTCGAAGAGTGTTTTGCCGACGATGCCGAGCGTCAGGCGCATCATCTCTTCAGACATGTCGAGTGTTTCGCCGTCACGCCAGCGGGCGCGTGTTTGCGATGCGTAGTCGGTCATCACGCCTGCGTAAGAAGCGATGCGAGCGCGGTGAAACGCAGGCTGAGCGAGACGCCTTTGACGGCGATGAAATTCACCTTCGCTCGTCAGCAGTCCCTCGCCCAGCAAACGCTTTGCACGTTGCAGCGCCAGGCCTTTATGAAAGTAATGGTGATTAGTGACCAGAACGTCTTTGATGTAGTCGGGATGGTTTAAGAAAAACGCTTCCTGTGGCCCGAGTCTGAAATATGAGATGTCGCCATACTGCGCGGCCAGGTTCTGAAAGAACGGCAGCGGGCCCTTGCGATAAGCGAACAAACCGGAAAGCGGAAAAATCCGGCGCGGACCAGGGGGATACAAAGTTACTGGCATAGACGCATTCTAACAGC
>JBGPYG010000059.1:0-12636 GCA_041493085.1 Pyrinomonadaceae bacterium
AATTCAACAATCCTACGGGGGCGCGTGGGCGAGCGCTTCGTCGCGTAATCGAGAACCGGACACTTTATGCGCGCGAATTCAATCGCGCGTTTGTCCTCGCGCAATATTTCGGTTACCTGCGCCGCAATCCCAACGACTTGCCGGACACAGACTATGGCGGCTACAACTTCTGGCTGGGTAAGTTGAATCAGTTCAACGGCAACTTTGTCGACGCCGAGATGGTCAAAGCATTCATCGTTTCCGGTGAGTACAGAGGAAGATTCGGCCCGTGAGGAGTCTTTAGAGTAGGACTACCGGCCTACTCGAGAATCTGGGCAACGCGCCGAAATGTCTGACATAATCCCTGCTCGCCGATTTTGCTTTTCCGAAGTTCGCTGCTCAGACACGCTTCGTCCAGGCGGCGCAGACAACCATCAAACGCTTCGCTCTCATGCATAGAGTGAGTTTTGGTTATCCGAACGAAATGGGTTTTCCCGTAAATCGTCTTCCATCTTTCACCAGAACGCCCGGACAGGGGCGAACTCTGCAAGCTTACCGGGCAACGTCGATCCAAATCGACGGTCTTTGTCTGTTCCTGAAATTGATGCTCAGTCGTTGCACGTTCGTTTTCTTCTCCGCATCGCTTTGCCTGGTTCTTACCGCAATCGACTTAAGGGCCCAGGACACCGTCACCGGCGCTTTTGAAGGAATTGTAAGTGACAGCCAAACCGGCGTGGCTTTGAAGGGCGCTACTGTTGAGATCACCAACCTGAAGACGGGGCTGACATTTAATCTACGCACGGATTACCGGGGAGGCTTTTTCCAGGGCCTTCTCCTTCCTGGCATCTACATCGTGCGTGTGTCGATGCCCGGTTATGAGACGAGGTCAGTTTCTCAACTTCTCAGGATCACTTACACCGGCGAAGTGGTGCCCATACCAGTGGCGCTTGATCCCGCTCCGGCGGTAGGCACTCCCACCGCGTCGCCTACGCCTTTGACTGCGCTCTCTGCGGAAGACACTGACATCAGAGCTACCATCGGAATGATTGATGGTCGACGCAGCGGTTCATTCACTGAAGGAGAGGTAGTAACACTGCCGATCGGCGGAGACACGATCACTCGGACGTTTGACGAGCTGGCGCTGCGCTTGCCCGGTGTGGCGCCGCCTCCGCAAACCCTGGGGAGTGTCGCGGGCCCTGGTGTAGGCGCCGGCGTCGGTTCAGCGGGACAGTTTGCGGTGAACGGACTTCGCTCGCGTGCAAATAACTTCACGGTAGACGGCTCAGATAACAACGACGAAGACATTGGCGTGCGCCGGCAGGGGTTTGTCGACTTGATTCCACAACCTCTTGAATCTATTCAGGAGTATCAGGTGATCACCCTGCTGGCGCCGGCGCAGTTTGGCCGAAACATCGGCGCGCAGGTTAATGCTGTTTCGAAATCCGGAGGCAATAGTACGCACGGCGCGATCTACGGTTTCTTCAATTCAAGTCAATTGAACGCGCGCAGGTTCTTCGACTCGGCAAACGGCAACAACGTCTCGCAACTTCGTAGTGCAAACGATCAACCAGTGCTTCTCGACGGAAGGCCCATTCTCGTTCAGAACCAAAGTGGCGGCAAAGACTCGTCAACGTTAGGCGAGGGAGGGTTTGTGCTCGGGGGGCCACTCGCCCCTGATCGGACGTTCTATTTCATATCAGCAGAAGGGCAATTGCTTAACGCCACCAAAGAGGAGAGTTTTGCTGTTCCGACGGTTGAGCAACGAGGAGCTTTCGCCACCGGGGCAACGGCGATTTTTCGCGATCCATTTGGGCATCGCGACTCGAATGGCAACCTGATTGACCAGGCGTTTGCTTATCCGACCACGTCCCAGGGCGACGCGATTTTTAGTTTTTATCCATTTGCAAACAACCCGCGAGGGGTCTATGGATCGAACACTTTCACGCAGATACTGCCGGCAAGTGGGCAGGGCAAAATTCTCTCCGGCAAGATTGATCACAACTTCAAAATCCGACAAAGACCTCAATCGGCCACGGGTCGCTATAATTTTACCGACGACTGGCGCGACATTCCCACAGTCGGTG
Source organism: Pyrinomonadaceae bacterium (assembly GCA_041493085.1). GTDB lineage: Bacteria > Acidobacteriota > Blastocatellia > Pyrinomonadales > Pyrinomonadaceae > PSRF01. The sequence goes on from JBGPYG010000059.1 coordinate 2,064, forward strand.
GCGCGCTATTCTCCACGATTCGATCGCGCGTGCGCGCGCAGAATTTTTCGTTCTTCTTAAACAGCGAGGTTAACGCGCCCGCTTCGAGTAGACGCATCTTCAACCAGGTGAGGCTTTCCTATGGGCGCACGCGGCTGAATTTTCAGGATCGGCGTGACGCCGCGTTTCTGAGACCAAGCGTGAATCTCCCCGGTACACCATTTCTCCTGAACGCTCCGCTGATCTTGAATTCGACTCTTCCTCGGGTTGTCAGCGACATTCAATTCGAGGCGAACACCGGGCCGGTGCTTTACACGACCGACCCGAATGGCCCCACGACCGAGGCGGCGCTTGGGCCGGTTGGGCAAATCAATATTGCAGGCTTCAGTCCCGTCGGTGTGGACGTGTTTAACTTTCCTCAGCGCCGCGTGAACAATACTTATCAGGCGGCCGACACCTTAAGTTACAGCCTTGGCCGGCATCGTTACGCGTTTGGCGTGGATACACGCCGCACAGAGCTGAACAGTGAATTGCCACGCAACGCGCGTCCTTTGATCACCTTCAACGGGGCGCCGGAGATCGACATAACACCGGCGGGCACTTTGGCTTATTCGAATAGGTTCATCAGGCCTGAAACATTTGCCGCGGCCGGTGCGGCGAGTGGCTTCTCACAGACGTTGGCCACGGGCGGGGAATCGGCCATCAACCTGCGCTTTTACCAGCTGGACTTTTTCGCGCAGGACGAGTGGCGAATAAACGACCGCGTGTCGTTCTCTTACGGACTGCGCTACGAGTACAACACACCACCACGCGAAGTGAACCGCCGCATCGAAAGCACATTCAACGATCCATCGCTCAGCATTATTCCCGGCCTGCGCCAGTTCCTCGCCGGCCGCACGGAAATATTTGATCCTGATCGAAATAATTTGGCGCCGCGCGTTGGAGTTGCGTATTCGCCGCATCTGTTTGGCCGCGACAAGGTCACCATGCTACGCGCCGGCTACGGCATTTTCTACGATCAGATTCTTGGCGCTGTCGTAAGTCAATCTAGAAACGTCTATCCCACTTACTTGACAATCGATCTTGCCGGCGGCTTTGCCAACCTCCGCTTTGTTCCCGGCAATAATCAGTTTGGCGATTCGTGTCAGAGGGCGAATCGCTGCCCTTACGAATTGATTAATCCGCAACTGGCAACGCTCTTTGGCACAAGGCTCGTACTTCCCGGCACACTGAACACTCTCAATCCTTCCATCACGTTTGCTCAGATAGCGGGCATCGTTAACCTTGTCGGTGGCGGTCCAGTCCCGGCATTGAGTGGTTTTGGTGTAACCATTCCCGCGCGACGGCTGGACATGCCAATGGCGCACCACTACAGCTTCACCTTTGAGCAACAGCTCGGCCGCGACCTGGTCGTATCGGCCGCTTACGTCGGCACGCTGGGACGCAAACTGCTTCGTTTCAACACGCCCAACCTTGGACGAAACGCCGTGCTTGCACCGCTCGCATTCAGCACCATACTGAGTGCCGAGCCGATGTTCTTTGGACTTGCCCTTCCACCCGGTACACGCATAACACCCCAGGGAAACATTGCCGGTGGGCGGCCACAAAGCACAGTCGGCGCTGTAACGCAGTTTGAAACGACGGCAAGCTCACGTTACGACGCGCTACAACTGCAGGCGCGCGGACGTTATCATAGAACGCTGCAGTATCAGATCAGTTACAGCTTTTCGAAAGCAACGGACGACGTCTCCGATGTGTTTGATCTCGCCGGGGCTTCAGCTTTGCCGCAAAACAGCCTTAACTTCGCGGGCGAGCGGGGACCGGCAAACTTCGATGCTCGCCATCGCCTCGCTTCCAACTTCATCTACACGTTCAGCAACTTCGCCGCTCGTGGTCGCGCCTTCCGCGCGCTGGCCGGCGGACTGCAAATCGCCGGCACGGGACAGTTTCAAACCGGCCAGCCGTTCACCGTTAACAGCATCTTTGACGTCAATCTTGACGGCAATCTCACCGACCGTTTGGACAATACTAATGGGATCGAAGTCACGGGCAATCGCCGGCAACCCTTGCGACTGACAACCACTAACACAGCCGGCATGCTCGCGCCCGTGGGCCAGGATGGCAGCGTTGGACGCAACAGTTTTCGCGCCGGCAATTTGCTCGATCTGAATTTGGCAGTGATTAAGAACTTCGCGCTCGGAAACGCTCAGAACCTGATCCTACGCGTCGACTTCTTCAATTTCATCAACCGCGCGAATTTTGGTATCCCCGTACGTTTCCTCGAAGCGCCCGGATTTGGAAAGGCCATTGATACTGTAACTCCCGGACGGCGCGTTCAGTTAGCCTTGAAGTATTCGTTCTAAGTTGTTCGGATCCTTGGGTCCAATTGAAATAATTACCACTCTAATCATACGAGAGTGGCAGCATTATTTAGTTTGCAGTTTCCCCATGCCGCAAAGACTTAACAAGCGCCATTCCATCCTCGCTGTTGTTATCAGCGTATCTGTACTGCCATTCCAGATCTGGGCGGTCGCCACCAATTCTTCCCGCTAATGCAAGCGGCCGGTTTTGTTGTAACCAATACCAACGACAGCAATGCAGGCGATATGAAGCTGAGCGACACAACAACCGGAAAGAAGAGACGGCTACGGCTAACCCGGCGTTTCTTGTTGGCCATGCCGGTTGCGCTGTTTTTCTATGGCCCAGCAACAACGACCTCACATTCATCCGCTTCTTCCAGCGCGCCTCCGGAGTTAGTAATTCAAACCGGCCACAGCTCAAGGGTGAACTGCGCCGTGTTTGGCGGAGACGGTCGTTGGGTTGCTTCCGGAAGCGCCGACAACACGATCAGGCTGTGGGACGTTGACTCCGGACGCGAACTGCGCGCCCTGGTGGGCCATAAGAATTGGATCAAGTCGCTGGCTCTCAGTCGCAGCGGTGACGTGCTGGCCTCGGGCAGCAATGACCATACGGCGAAGCTTTGGAATGTTTCGTCCGGGCGCGAACTCTTCACACTCAGCGGCCATGGTAATTCTGTGGAGGTGCTGGCCTTTAGTCCGGACGATCGCTGGCTGGTGTCTGGTAGTAACGATACGACTATTAAGATTTGGGACACCGCTACCGGCAGGGAAGTGCAAACGCTGAAGGGACACGGCGCCGCAATTACGGCCCTGGCTTTCACTCCGGACGGCAAGACGTTGGCATCAGGCAGCGCCGACAACACGATAAAGCTTTGGAACACCGCTGCCTGGAATGAAACCCGCACCCTCAACAAGCACAGCAAAAGAATTACGACGCTCTCCTTCAGTCCCGATGGCAAGCGTTTAGCGTCGGGAAGCGCCGACGCCACGATCATTGTTTGGGATTCAGCGAGCGGCCGCGACCGCCTCACCATCAAACGAAATTCAGTTGCGGTGGTGGCGACGTCATTTTCAAGTGACAATGAATTGTGGTCGATTAGCGCCGATGGCACGGTTGTCTTTTGGAACGCGGAGAATGGAAGAGAAATACGCACGGTTGCGGGTGATGCCGATGTCGATGAGCTGGTATTTGCTTCACTCAGTAGCGACGGCAAACTCTTGGTCTCGAGCACCGGCAACAGGTTGCTGGAAATAAGGAACGGGTCGACTGGCAAACTCCTCAGAAGACTCGAGAGCCATGCTGCCGGCTTTTTCTCGGTTGCATTTAGCAGCGACGGCAGATGGCTCGCGTCAGGCACAAATGATCGTTCGATCAGACTTTGGCAAATTGCGACCGGGCGCGAAATGCCAAAACTCTCCGGCCACACCGGCTGGGTGAAGGCAGTCGCCTTTAGTCCCGACAACCGCTTGCTGGCTTCGGGCAGCAACAGCGGTGAAGTCAAACTATGGGACCCGAATACCGGCCGTGAGATTTTCGGTGTGTCGTATGCACAGGAACGAATTCACACAATCGCTTTCAGTTCGGATGGAAAATGGCTGGCTATCGGAGGCACCGGCCAAACCATTCACTTGCTGGAAGTCGCGACGAGACGGTCGGAGAATCTCATGGGACACACGGGTGAAATCACAAGTCTTGCATTTGTCCCTAAGACATCCTGGCTGGTTTCCGGCAGTACGGACATGACGGTCAGAGGCTGGGATGCTACTACGAAAAGACCTATCCCCCCTCTCGCTGTGCTCGACGCTCAGGTAAACGCAATCGCTGTTAGTCCGGATGGTGCGACCGTGGCAGCAGGCACTGCTAACAAAAACATCGTTATGCTCAACCTGGCGGGCGGACCGGCGCGCACGTTGAGCGGCCACACGGACGAGATTTTCAGTCTCGCATTCAGTCCGGATGGCCGCTGGCTCGCTTCGGGCGGGATGGACAAGACCGTTCGGCTTTGGGATGCAAGAAGCGGGGCGCCAGGCAACACTCTGGTGGGATCCACCGGCGAGATCAACAGTCTGGCATTTAGCAACGATTCACGCTCGCTGGTTTCCGGGAACGGCGATGGCAGCATGATCGTTTGGAATGCCGGCAGCGGAACTCTATCTGCCATTCTCGTGTCGGTGCCACTCAGCGATGATTGGCTCGTTGCTACTCCCAGTGGATTATTTGACGGCTCGCATGCGGCGTGGAAACTCTTGCTTTGGCGTTTCGCGCAGAGCACTTTCAAAGTTGCGCCCGTCGAATCATTCTTCAATGAGTTCTACTATCCCGGTCTTCTTGCCGACATTCTCGCGGGCAAGAATCCTCAGGCTAAAGAGGATATTCTCGAGAAGGATCGGCGCCAACCACAGATACGCCTGGAAACAGCGGCAGCTAAGGCGGCCGCTGATAAGATCGCTGAGCGACGCGTGCGCTTGAAACTGGAAATCAGCGAAGCTCCGCCAGTGGCGGAGTTTGCAAACGGAAGCGGCGCGCGTGATCTGCGGTTGTTTCGCAACGGTCTGCTGGTACAGACGTGGTCCGGTGATGTGCTGCAGGGCCGTGCCCAGCAGACAATCGAGACTAGTGTCTCCATTGTCGCCGGCGTCAACGAGTTCACTGCCTACGCATTTAATCGGGACAACGTAAAGTCGGCGGATGCCGAGTTAACGATAAGCGGCGCGGATTCTCTGCGACGGGAAGGGACTGCTTATTTACTCGTGGTGGGTGTGGGTAGCTATGCAAACTCGCAGTACAATCTCAATTACAGCGTAGCCGATGCCACCGATATTGGGCAGCAGCTCAAGAGTCAACAGGAATTGTTAGGTCGGTATCGCCCGGTTGAAGTCATCCCGCTTCTGAATGAGGACGCGACCAAGGCGAATATCCTGCTCGCTCTGAAACTGTTAGCGGGCACAGCCGCCGGCCCGCTGCCAAAAGATTCTCCGGTGGCCCTTGCGAAGATCAAGCCGGCACAGCCCGAGGATGCAGTGATTTTTTATTTCTCCGGTCATGGAACGGCGCAGGACGATCGTTTCTACCTGATACCACATGATCTCGGTTATCAAGGCGCCCGCGCGAAACTCGACAACATCGGATTGGCTTCGATTCTGGCGCATAGTATTTCCGACCTTGAGCTTGAAGAGGCGCTCCGGAATGTTGATGTCGATCAGTTGCTTCTCGTTATCGATGCGTGCAACTCCGGCCAGGCGCTGAAAGCGGAGGAAGAACGGCGCGGTCCGATGAACACCAGAGGGCTGGCCCAATTGGCATACGAAAAAGGAATGTATATTCTGACAGCTTCGCAGAGTGATGAAGTTGCGTTTGAATCGGCTGGATTGAAACATAGTTACCTGGCTTACGCTTTGGTTGAGGAGGGGATAAAATCCGGCGCGGCAGACGCAGACGGCAATGGCCAGGTGTTTCTAAAAGAGTGGTTTGATTATGCAACTGAGCGCGTTCCTCGGATTGGCCGCGAGAAGACCCAAACCGGAAAGCAATTAGAAGAAGTTGACGCAGACGAGCAGCGCGTTCAGCGCCCGAGAGTTTTCAACATGCGGGAGGGCGGCGCGGAACGATTTGTGGTTGCGCGTTTGCGGTGAGATTGTCAGTACCAGCTGCGGACCGAACTGAATTACTGGGACCGCGGGCGTCTCGCCCGCCAACCCGATGCATTAGCACGCAGCTCCAACAAGCGAGGATGTTCGCGCCTCCGGGCGCTCATTGCGGGCCCGCGGTCCCAGTAAGCGAAACGGTCCGCAGGCGGTACTGACTAAAGACAACGGGAACCGGCCGCAGAGGTTGAAACAGAAGGCGACTGCTTAATTTAGTGACCCGAGACATTTGAGTTCATATGGACGATCACAAAGAAGCGTTGAGCGAAAGGGAAACCAAAGTAAAAGCTGCTAAGGCGGCCTCGTTAACTATTCGGGTCGACGAACGGGTGTCGCTTATCGGATCGATGCTGGATGGTCGTTACCTGGTAAAGCGTAAACTCGGTCAGGGCGGCTTCGGCGTGGTCTATCTCGCCTCCGACGAGAAGATGATGTCACGCCCGGTCGTCGTGAAATGCCTGCACGACGCTGAGACGGGAAACGAATGGAGCATCAAAAAATTCAAACAAGAGATGGAAGCGCTGGCGCGCATCGATCATCCAAGCATCGTCGGCGTCTTCGACACGGGCCAACTGCCGGACGGCAAACCTTATATCGTCATGCAGTATGTCGATGGCTGTAGCCTCAGAGCTTTGATAACTCCTGAAGGCATGGATTTCTGGCGGGCCGCAAACATCATTCGACAAATCGGGCGAGCGCTCAGCACTGCCCACGATCGAGGAATTCTGCATCGCGATCTGAAGCCGGAAAACATTATGGTGCAGACTTTGGGAGACGGCGAAGAGCAGGTCAAGATCATTGATTTTGGTATCGCCAAAGTTAAGAACTCGGTTGTTTCAGCAACGAGCGTGGCGGATCGAACTGCGGGCACTATTGCCTACATGTCGCCAGAGCAACTCAGCGCCGGGCCGGTCTCGACCGCCAGTGATGTCTATTGTTTCGCTGTCATTGCTTATGAACTGTTGACCGGCAGGCGGCCGGCAAATCCAGAGTCTGCCTACCAACTGCTCGAGATGCAGCGTTCGGGCGTGCGCATCAAGCCAGTGGATTTGCGGCCCGGGCTCCCTGAATCGGCACAGGCGATCATTCTCAAGGGGCTTTCGTTTGATCCGAAAGCTCGTTATCAACGGGCACGCGACTTCGCTGATCTTCTCTCGAGTGTCCTCGTCGGCGACGACGAACAGACCGTGCTGCAAACGCCCACGGATCAAACGCCGACAGCGCGCGATCAGGAGTTGACAGCGCAAGCTGAACTGGGCAATTCGGAAATTCCAGCCAAGCTTAGGCCGGCGCCTTCGAAGTTTTCTTCGAAACGTACCGTGGCGATTGCAGCCACGGTCATCGTGGCGGCATTGCTGGGGACTGTCGCGCTTTTCGCCTTGAAGCCTCGCGTCGCCACCGCCCCTCCCGTCACGACGGTAGTCGCGCCTCCATTGCGTGAGCCCTCGTTTGTGTATTGGTTGACCGTTCAGAAGATGGCAAACGGTAAGCTGACTGGCGAGCCTTTCGATTCCGCCGGCCAGGAAATCTTTGGGAACGGCTGGCACTTTCGGTTCAATCTGCAACCGCTGCAAAACGGAGCGCTGTATCTCCTCAACGAAGCCCCGGGAGCTGAAAATAAGCTTGAATTCAATGTGCTCTTCCCCAACCCGGCGGATAACAACGGAGTGGCTGGCCTGGCGGCGAATCAGAAGCTCGATGCCGGCTGGTTTCGCTTTGTTGACAAAACGGGCGTAGAGAAGTTATGGGTTATCTGGCTATCTCAATCTCCCTCTGATCTGGATGCAATCTCCCGTGATGCTGCTAATCATGGTGGAGTAATTGCCGACGCCGGGCAGATTGCAACCGTACAAAATTACTTGAAGCAGTATGAATCGCAGCGTCCTGAAGTTATTCCCTACAAAGCGCAGAAGCGAACTTTGGTCAAAGGAAAAGGCGACATTGTCGTCAGCCTCATCGAGCTTTCCCATGAACCTTATTAACTAACCCCGATGTACGGATGGTGGAGGAGTAATGAAAACGAAAGCGCTCTTGCAAGTGTCACTGATGGCCATTCTTCTTCTCGGCGCTGGCGTTTCGCGTCCAGTGGCGGCGCAGCAGGAAGAAGGCTCCAAAGGAATCAAGGCAGAAGTGTTTATTGGGAACCGTCCCACGGAACGCACCGCGAGAAGACCAGCCGCGAGCAAGAAACCCACCTACAAGTCCTCGCAAGTTGTTAGTTCAGCCGGGCCACCCCCGGGAAAAGTGTTTGCACAGGTGGGTGTAACGATTTGGCGCTTCCGTCCTTCCACCTCAGCCGACAAGACGAAGGAGCTGGTCGAAGAAGAGGACGCGCAGCCCACTCAGTGGAGTCTCGAAAGAATCGCGGAAGGAACGCTGCTCGCCCCGGGTCAGAAAGTCAGACTAGGCATCGAATCACTTTCGCGCGATGGCTATCTGTATGTGGTCGATCGCGAACAGTATGCGGACGGTTCGTTTGGCGATGCGCGTCTGATTTTCCCGACCAAGCGCACGCCCGAAGGCGCGAATAACGTCAAGGCCGGAAAGATAGTTTACATCCCGGGCGCGCCACGATACTTCCGCATCAAACCCAGCCAAACTTCAAAAGGACATGTTGCCGAAGTGCTCACGGTACTGGTTTCCTCCAAGCCGCTCGTTGATGCTGCGCAGCTCTCCATGAGTCCGATAGTAATAGAGCGCGCGCAGTTAGAAGCCTGGGAGAAACAGTGGGGCGCAACACCGACGAAATTTGAGATGGAAGGCGGCGTCGGCCAAACCATGAGCGAGAAAGAGCAGGCAGCGGGTCTGAGCAGTTCCGAACTCACACAGAATGAGCCGGTGCCGCAAACAATTTATCGCGTCGCGATCAAGCCCGAAGATAATTTGCTGTTAACAGTGCCGCTTCGCTTCACGCAGCCCAAGCCCTGAGCGGCGCGCTGGTAGTTCTTAGGTCACGGGTTTGTGGCAGGGGAGGCAATCGTTTGACCCGGCAATCTTCCCCTTGAGAGCAGGCCGCGCGGCGATCGCCTTATCGTGGCAGATGTTGCAGTTCGTATGGTAAGACACTTCATTTGTCAGTTTCGTTGGAGTGGTCTTGCCAGTATAGGTAACGGTAGGAATCGGAGCGCTATCATCGCCTGCCTGAAGATGACATCCTCGGCAGGTTTTCACCGGCTTTGCGTCGGCAGCCTCTAACAATTTCGCCGTCAGAGCGACGGGCCTTTCCGAAGTTTTCAGGGGCGCTTGTAGTGCCGTCGCGGGCTGATCCGTGTGATGACACTCGACGCAAGCAATCACACTCTTCCCATCGATGCTGTAGGTTTTCGTTGAGTGGTTCTCATGATTGAAGGGCACTTCGCCATACTTGTCTGACTGGCTGTCCTTATCCAGCACCACTTCCTTCGGCTGAGTTTTGCTTTCCTTCGGAATCTCCTGTTGACCGGTAAAGGCCGAACCACTGCCAACAACAATTACCGCCAAACATGCCAACGCCGCGATCAGGATCAATAGTTTTCTCATCAACCTACCTCAAATGAAAAGTTTAGGAAGAAGCGCCATGAACCAGCTGGGGAGGGAATCTTAAGACCCGACAATCTTAAATAGCGATCTGGAACGTGTCAAACCAATTCACAAATATCAGCTCGACACGGATAAGACGAAATACTAGGTGGGAATTTCGATCGAGTTATTTTGCGACTTAACGACAACATTCATTATTTGAGTTCTGACATTTTCTTTCTATCCGAGTTATCCGTGTAAATCTGTGGCGGTTTTGTCTTCACAGCGGCATTTTGAAACTCGCCGACGTGTGGCAGCGTCGGCAGTCTTTGAATGCCAGATCGCCGCCAAAGGAACGCTTGCCGGTGTGGCAACTGAGACACGCCATGCCGCGCGCCAGTGGAGAAGGGGGGAAATGTTCCGCAGCCGCCGGCGAACTCACCTGGCGAGATTGTGGCGCGCCGGCAGTTAGCAGGTGGCAATCCGCACAGGCCAGACGCTGTCCAGTTCCGTGTTTGGCGTGGCTGAACGCAAAGCGAAACGCGCGCGCATTGGTCGCGGTGCGAGCGTAAGGTTTTTGGTCATGACAAACTCCGCACGAAGCAATTTCTTTTCCCGATTGTGATTTGCTGCTCGGAGTGTGGCAGGTGTAACACTGGTTATGAGCTGAGATGCTCGCCGGAATCGCAAGCGCTGTCGCGCGCCCGCCTAAACGGCTGTGACAGGCTGAGCATCCGCTCTGAGGCCGGGCAGATCCGGTCATGTGTTGAGCGTGATCGAATTTCACATTGAAGCTCTCGTTGAACTTCGTGGGAAAACTTTTCAGCGGCGGGTTTGAGCTATTGACGTCTGAATGGCAGATGACGCACATAGGAACATTAGGAGTAACAAACTGCGCCAAGTGGCAGCCGGTGCACGCCTTGTGTCCCGGAAACCGCGGCGTCGCGGAATTGTCGCTGCGCTGGTGACAAGCGGAGCAGGCCAGTGATGTATGGCGCTGGCTCGTGTGTTTGAAGTTTGCATAGTCGAGTTCGGGACCCTGCGGCGGCGACGATCCGGGAAACATCGACAACCCTCTGTGCAAACTCTGT
>JBGPYG010000160.1:0-7876 GCA_041493085.1 Pyrinomonadaceae bacterium
AATTGAGTTAAGCGGCATGTCCACCAGCGTTGTTATGCCGCCTGCTGCCGCAGCTCGCGTGGCAGTTGCAAATCCCTCCCACTCGGTTCGGCCCGGCTCGTTGATATGCACGTGCGTATCGACCAGTCCCGGCATCACTAGTGATTCGTCGTCGGTCTCTATCAGCTCGCAATCAGTGGGCACACTCTCGTGCGAAGCGATGTCAATAATCGCATCGTCAACGATGTGGATCGACGCAGGAGCAACCGAATCTGGTAAGACGACTCTTTTGCCACGAATGACGAGAATGGGTGCCGGCATCATCTGTTCGGAAATAATGGCGCAAACTGTTTAATGCTACATAACGACATCGGCACTCATAACCGCTCCGCTACGATCGTTTTCACTGGGCCCGCTCTTACTGGGACCGCGGGCGTCTCGCCCGCCTTCGTTGAATGCCACGTTGCCTGGAGTGTCAGGTTCAATCGTCCCTTGAGTGAACGCGTTGCTTGAGGCGGGCGAGACGCCCGCGGTCCCAGTAAGACGGCCCGACTTGTCTGCAAGCTTGCGTTACACAAACGATGGCGGTGGCGGCGGTAGATTTGGTTTCACCTCGCCGAGTCCAAACACCTGCTCATAGGCCGTTGCAATCGCGGCAAAGCTGATGGGCATCACCAGGAAAGCGCCAACGTAACAAAAAAGCACGCCGACGAAAGTCATGAGACCAGTCAACAGAAGCATTCCCAGCAGGCGCCAGAAGTTTGCGAACGCTGCTCGTATGCTTAGCTTCACTGCGTTAAGTCCTGATAGACGTCGGTCCACAATCAACGGATAGGCAAATATGAAAGCAACGGAAAGCACGATCAGGATAACCATGATCACGAGCCAGAAGATGGCAAATAATCCGAAGAAGCCAAGCATCGTTCCCGGATTAGGCTCGCCGTTCCGGGGCAGAATCATAAACAGCCCTACATAAAAAAGGATGTACGAAGGGACGAAAATTACGAGAATCGGAACCAGGTGAAGCAGAGTGGCAATAACGGAGTCGCCAAAATAGTCGAAGCCCTTAAAGAGCATGCCAAACTCGATCGGTTGACCTCGCCTTGTTTGCAGCAGCGCCAGATAGATCCCACACATCATTGGGCCCATCAAAATTCCTAACGGAACTACACTGCCGATTATTACTCCAACCACAGTCATCCCTACGAAGAGCCAGTATTGGCTCCGGATCAAATTCCAACCAGCTTTGATACATTCGACAGGCTCGACTGCGTTTCGTTTAAATTCAACTTCATCGAAGGGGAAGCTCATTGTTTCCGGACCTTTCACTGGGGGGTCAAATGGCGATCGCTATCTCGTTTCCAACCGGCTTGGTCTATTAGCCACAGCAGTTGTCCCTTTATCGCCTCGGTATAAATCAAAGCACCCATTTGAGTGGGGTGCCCAAGCGAAGCATAGCGGCAAATCAGGAAGAGATCCTGCCGCGCCTCTTTTTGTTTCTTATCTTCCTTAATCCCTTTGGGCTTCTTGAAGGTCTGTTCGCAACTCTTGATTCTGCTTTCTCTCACGTGATCATTTGCTTTGTAAGCAGCCGTGCCGAATGAAAGCAAGACTATCAGCTTCGCGAAGCCGGAAACGTTGGTTGATGCAAACATGAAGTTCCACAGCAGTGAATCCGGAGCAGCAAACACATGCTCGGGGCCAAACTGAATTTCCACGAACCTCACCATAGGAAGTGAAGACCCGGAGGCGCCGGCAGCATTTGTTTTCTCGACAGCTTCCAACAGGCTCGCCGTTGAAGTCTTGTACCAATCGTCTGAGATAGCAATCAGACGTTGTCGCATCTCCTTGCCGGTCATACGCCGCGCTTCAGGCTGGTTGTTTAGTTTCTTTACGAGGAGTCGGAGGAAAGCGTTGTCTGCCGTTAGCGGAGAAGCGATCGGATAGTAACTGGTCACGAGCACGTGTGCTTGCGGAAAACTATGCCTGACGCGTTGCAACAGCTCGTACATATCTTCGCCGCAACTCTTCCTGACCCGCGTACGCAAGTCGTCCAACTGCGTTGATGCGGCCAAAAGATTCTTTACGCCGATATCGTTTATGCAGCCGTTCATAAGAACCAGAGCCGGACCTGCCTGTTCCCCCTTGTAGAACTGGACCGCGTGGTCTAACTGTTCGTTTATTGTCGGCGCAGGCAGATTGACCTCGCCGTCGCTGGTCGTGAAGGTGAGGTTGCCCGCTGATGCGCCGGAAATGACTGCGCCTGAATGTGCCTCGACATGAACCCTTACTTCGCGATTGGTTCTTTCCTGGAGCCAGCACTTCACGCGCGACGAAAACTTCTCGTCTTCTCTTAATCCCTGTCCCCACATGATCGAATCGCCGATCACAAGCATGTGCAACGCAGAGTCGCTTGAGGGTTTAACTTCATTCGCACAGTCGGCAAACGCCGTGGTCGCCGTAAGCAGAAATAAGACGATCAGTCCGAAGGGAAGGAGAAATGCTTTGTGTAACGGTTTGGGGGTCATCAGGGTCTTTCAGGCAAAAACGTGATGAGTGATGAGTAAATGAAGACGTTACCGTTTGGTCTCATTACTCGTTACTCATCACTCATCACTTCTTACAATCCCATCTACCGCGAGCTGGCGCAGAAAGTCATCGAGCAAATTCAGGCTGACTCTAAGACGATAACTCTTTGTGGAGCGAATGTCGTCTATGGGCACAATTTCCCGGGCCAACTCAACCCTGGCTTTCTCAATGATGCTTTCGTCAAGCCTCGCTCCCCGCAATGCGTTCTCCGTTTTGACACAGCGAAGCGGGACGGGCGCGATACTACCGAGCGCTAGCCTCACGTGGTCAACCGTGCCTTCGTAAACTCGGGCCGTAGCGGCCAGACAGACCTTCGATATCGCTTGCGCTTTTCGAGTGCCCACCTTGCGATAGTAGTGGTGCAAATCCGGCCATGGGCGCGGCAAGCGAACGCGTGCCAGCAGCTCGTCAGGCTCCATGATCATTTTCTTGTAGCCCGTATGAAAACTTTGGTACGGCACCCAGCGCGAGTCCTGCAAAGAAACTAATTCGACCTCCGCATCATAGGCGAGCAACGCTGGAGGCGAGTCGGCTGCCGGAGAAGCGTTCGCGATGTTGCCACCGATTGTGCCGCGGTTTTGAATTGCAAGCCCTCCGGTCTCACTTGCTGCCTGGCAGAGCATGGGAAACTCCTCGCGCAGGATAGGGTTCGACTGAACTTCGGTGTAGGTCGTAAGCGCGCCAAGCGTAATGTGATCTGTGGTAGCCGTAATGCCGCGAAGCTCCGCGAGATTCCAAATGTTGAGGTAGTTCTTGTGCGGCAGCTTGCCGGATTCAAGCAAGACCATGAGATCCGTGCCCCCGGCGAAGGGTTGCCAAACTCCCGGCTCGCTCGCGAGCATGGTTAAAGCTTCGCTCAACTTACGCGGTGAAACCAGCCGATACGTTGGGACGTAAGCTCTCATTTCCGTTGCTGCTCAGGATCGTTCGGCACTCGTTCAGGGTTTCTAACATCGGGGGTTTTAACTAGGGGTTGGGTTCTTATCTTAGCTGTCCCCAGGGAGAGGCAAAGTCGCCGCAGTTGCGAGACAAGTTTCAGTCGAGCAGTTACGGCCGCTGCTGACATATCAATTTGTCGCATCGTCAACGTCCTCCATCAACGCGCTAATGTCGGCGTGATCCTGTGCACTGCCGCGCATGTTCTTTAGCCCAATTAAACCCTCGCGCGAAACAACGGAAAGCTTTCCACCCTCCCAATCAGCTTGTACGCGCGAATCCCACACCTCCCGAATCTCTGGTGTGACAAGAAGCAAATCTAACGAGAGCACATGTCCGGTCTCGCTATCGATCTTCGAGACTCGGCGTATCTCAATCGCTCCATTAGAAAACGTCATTTCCATGCCGCGAATCGTATAGCCTAACGCTGTGGCAATCGCCATTACTCCATCCAACGACTCTGACAGAATTAACAAATCTATATCGACCGTCGCCCGGGGACGATCATATATAGCCATCGCGATACCGCCACAAAGAGCGTAATCGATTTGGTGTTCATCTAGCGCCGCGATCAATTTTCGGAATTCGTAATAAAGGTCAACCATCTTCAGAAGCGCTCCCCTGACACGCGCGCACAACAGAATCAAAAATCTTCATATAGCCGGTGCAGCGACAAAGATTTCCTGCCAGTCCATTACGAATGTCGGCTTCAGTAGGATTCGGATTTCGTTCCAGCAGATCCACGGCGGCCATCACCATGCCCGGCGTGCAGATACCACACTGCGCCCCACCGCAATCAATGAACGCCTGCTGCACGGCGTGCAATTGCTCACCGCTGGCAACACCCTCAATCGTCTTGATTGACGCGCCTTCAACCTGCGCCATGGGAACCAGGCAACTGTTTACGATCCGGCCGTCGATGAGAACTGTACACGCGCCGCATTCGCCTTCGCCGCAACCTTCCTTCGTGCCCGTCAGATGTAACTGCTCACGCAGCACATCGAGCAAACGCTCCATTGGGTAAGCCTGAAGCGTTCGCGGTTCGCCGTTGACGGTGCAGTTGATTGGTTTTCTTGCGTTAGTCGCTGGCATTTTCATTCTATGCTTCAGCTATTGCCTGTGCCAAAAGTGAAGCATATCATGTTGAGCATGCTGGATTGGGGTGATTGTCACCAAGTAGAACGTAGCGAAGGCAGACTCAGCGGTGCCTGGGTTTTTCGCGGTACTCGCGTGCCTGTGCGAGCCCTCTTTGAGAACCTCGAAACCGGCGCAACGATCGACGAATTCCTGAAATGGTTTCCAGGGGTTACTCTTGAACAGGTCGTTGCCGTCCTCGCCCATGCAGAGCAGAGTCTCGCCGAGGTCTAATCACCGGAACGCACTTCAAGATGAGAATCCTTTTCGATCAGGGAAACCCAGTGCCGCTTCGACTTCACCTGGCAGACCCATGTTATAGAAACGGCGTTTGAGCTTGGCTGGTCGACTCTCGAAAACGGTGCGTTGCTGGCCGCCGCCGAAGACTCTTTCGATCTGTTGATTACAACAGATCAAAAACTGCGTTATCAGCAGAATCTTGCTGGGGGAAAATTACGTATCCTTGTACTCATGACTACGAGTTAGCCTCGTATCAAAAAGAGCATTCCGCAAATCCTGGAGGCAATCGACCGCTCGAGCCCTGGTGAATTCCTTGAGATCACTCCGCCGCAATAAAACCTTCCATCATTGCTTCTGGCATCAACGGCACGTGATTGAAACTCACGCCAGTTGCGTTCTCGATCGCATTCAAGATCGCCGGCGCCGCGCCGTCCATTGGTAGTTCACCAATTCCTTTTGCCCCGCCGGGTCCGTACGGGTACGGATTCTCTTCGAAGTAAACACGAATCGGTGGTATATCGGCGGCGGTGGGCATGATGTAATTTGTCATCTGACCATTAGCCATGCGGCCGTTTTGCCAAACAACATTTTCGAAGAGCGTAAAACCAATTGCCTGCGCCACGCCGCCTTCAATTTGTCCCGCCGCCAGCACCGGATTGATCACTCGCCCCACTTCCTGCACCGCGACGAAGTCTTCCACCTGCGCTTCATACGTCGTCATGTCAACTGAAACTTCGGCAACGTAAACTGCCCACGCATAAGTGCCGTACGCGTCGCCCTGATATTTCTCGTCGTCCCAGCGAACATTCGGCGGCGGCTGATACTTACTAAACGCTTTCAGCGGACCAAAGCTCTCGATGTATTTGCTGCACGCCTCCTGAAACTCTGACTGACTGTAACCTTCCTTCAGCAAGCCGCTGCCTACTAGTGTCTGCTTCAAAGCGAGCACTGCCGACTCCACCAGTTTGCCAACCACCATACAAGTGCGGGACGCGACGGTTGGCCCGCTGTTGGGAACGTCTTTGGTGTCAGGCTGCGCGACTTCAATCAAATTCTCGTTAACGCCCAACGCTTCGGCGGCGATTTGCGAAAAGATCGTATTCGTTCCCTGCCCAATTTCGGTGCTGGCCGCGAGAATTCGCACCCATCCCTGCTCCGTCGCTTCCGCGCCGACCACTGACTCCAGGTAAACTTCGCCCGAGCCCGTGAATCCGGCGCCATGCATGAACGATGCGAAGCCGATGCCTTTTTTGATCCGAGATTTGCTCCTGCCTTCTAGCACCCCACGCGGGCTGCGGCGCTCCCCGTCTGCTCCTGGCTCCTGCTCCTGTTTGTTCTCGCGCGCGAAGCGCTGCCTCTTTTCGTGGTAACCGCTCAACTCAAGCGCGCGGTCAAGCAGATGATTCATGTCGACTTTCTCGCGAATCACCTGGCTGGTCGCCGTCGTCTGCCCTTCCTTTACAAAGTTGCGCCGGCGAAACTCGTCCGGAGTTAAGCCGAGAGTCTTGGCAACCTTATCCATCTGCCGCTCGAGCGCGAAGATACTCTGCGGCGCCCCAAACCCTCTGAAAGCCCCGTGCGGCGGAACGTTGGTCGCGACGGCGCTCGAGCGAATGCGCACATTGGGACAGTAATAAGGGCCCGCGGCGTGAATCGTGCCGCGTGAAAGAACCACCGGCGAGAGTGTGCAATAGGCACCGCCATCAACCATGAATTCGATCTCCATCGCGAGTAGCTTGCCATCTTTCGACACCGCGGTTCTATGCCGCGTTTGCGATGGATGTCGCTTGGTAGTCGCCACCATGTCTTCCGCGCGGTCGTAAATCATCTTTACGGGCTTGCCTGATTTCCACGAGAGCAGCGCCGCATGGCCGGCAATCATCGATGGGTATTCTTCCTTGCCGCCAAAGCCACCCCCGGTTTCAGTTTGAATGACCCGGATCTTTTCTGCCGGCAGGCCAAACAGTTTCACCAGCGCCTTATGAACGTAGTAGGGACACTGCATTGACCCCCACACCGTCACGCCCTCGGCTTTGTTCGCGATTGCGATCGCGCCGTTGTTTTCGATGTAGAGCTGCTCCTGCGCGCCGGTGTGATATTCGCCTTCGACGATCAAGTCAGCTTTAGACCAAACGTCGTCAACGTTGCCTTTATCAACCAGGAAGGATTTGAAGACATTGTCGTCTCCCCAGACGATCTCTTTCTTGTTTACAGAATCTTCTAAACTAAAAATTGCCGGCAGCTCTTCGATGTCAATGCGAACATTGCGGCGCGCTTCTTCAAGCAAATACTTGTCAGGATGAGCCAGCAGCAGGATTGGTTCTTCCGTGTGATTGACCACCGCGTCGGCGAGGTAAGGCTGATCGTTTAATATCAGCGCTACATAATTCTCCCCCGGACTGTCGCGAATATCCTTCGCCGTAACAATCGTGAACTCGTTCCAGGGAATAGCGCCCTCGAATGAAATGTTTTTGATTCGCCCGCGGGGCACGGCGCTGCGCACCGTAGTGCCGTGAATCATCTCCGGAAAAGAAATGTCGTCAACATACAGCGCCTGGCCAGTGACTTTCTTGCGGCCTTCCTTGCGCGGCGCTGATTTGCCGATGGGGTGATTGTTTGATTGCGCGTCGCTCATTAGGAGGGCACTACTTTACAACTTCTGGTTACCATTAGCGCAAGTACTTAAGCCTAAAACTGGGTTTGCTACTGGCGCACTATGGTTATCGGGCAGTCGCTTCAGGAAACGATCCTCCGCTGGAATCGAGGCCGAAACGTGGTGCAATATGAGGCGTGCGCGGTTGACCTCATTCAAGGTTTGGCGATCACCAGCGGATTGGCTTCCAGTTCTCGTCTATAAAAAACGCGCGGGCGCTGGACGCTACGCTTCTCAGGGTCGGCGATATTTTGCTCGCCCTCCGTGAAAGCGATCTCCAAACCGACGCCTCGGCCCTGCTTCATCTTTGCTTCCTGCATTTGCGGCACGCGTTCAGTGGCGAAG
>JBGPYG010000022.1:0-20078 GCA_041493085.1 Pyrinomonadaceae bacterium
CAGGGCCTCGCGCGAAGGAATGTCGAGATGGTTGGTGGGCTCATCGAGCACCAGCACGTTTACGCGCGAATAGATCAACTTGGCAAGCGCCAGCCTGCCCTTCTCGCCTCCCGACAAATCGCGAACGTGTTTGTAAACGTCGTCGCCTCTAAAAAGAAACTTCGCGAGGAACGAACGCAGCTCGCCGGCAGTTGCTCCCGCTGACGCAACCCGGCGCAACTCCATGATGATTTCGTTTCTATCATCCAGGTCATCGAGTTGCTGCGCGTAGTAGCCTACCTCGACTTTCGTGCCCCAACGAATTTCACCGGCAAGCGGCGGAATCTTTTTCAGAATCGTTTTTAGAAAAGTGGTCTTGCCGGATCCGTTTGGCCCGATAATCCCAAGACACTCGCCGCGCCGCAGCACAAACGAAATATCCCGCGCGAGCAGCTTGTCCGGGTAGCCAATAGTCGTCTGGTCCACGGTGAGCACATGATTTCCGGCACGCTCGATCGAGCGGAGTCGAAAGTCACCTGATGATTGGTCGGCTCGGACCCCCTCGATGCGCTCCAGCTTCGCGAGCAGAGTGCGCCGCGATTTCGCCTGTTTAGTTTTTTGTCCGGCGAGGTTGCGACGGATAAACTCCTCAGTCTTCGCGATCATCTGCTGCTGATTGTCGTAGGCGCGCTGCTGCGCTTCGCGGCGCTCCTCGCGTTCGACCAGGTAATCGGAATAGTTGCCGGTGTAGCTCGAGGCGCGTCCGTTTTCCAGCTCGATGATGCGCCGGCAACAGCGATCCAGAAAATATCGATCGTGCGAAATTATGACGAACCCGGCCGAGTAGCTTTGCAGAAATTCTTCGAGCCATTCAACGGCGGTGACGTCGAGATGGTTTGTGGGTTCGTCAAGCAAAAGCACGTCAGGCTCTGCCAGGAGCAGGCGAACCAATCCCAGCCTATTTTGTTGACCGCCGGAAAGCTTTTCAGTTTCCAGGGTCCACGTCGAACGATCGAAGCCCAGCCCCTGGAGGATTGCCTCGGCCTTCGCCGCGTATTCAAATCCGCCTTCTCTTTCGAACTGATGCTGCAAATCACTGTAGCGTTCCAGAACCTGTTCAAGATCGTGCACCGCCTCGCCCATGCGATGTTCCAGCTCATGCATCTGGTGCTCAATCTGCTGTAGATGTCCAAACGCAGCCAGCGCGGACTCGTGGACGGTGGAGCCCGGTTCAAAGTGGATGTGTTGGGCCAACAAACCGAGACGGACGCCGCGGGCACGTATGACGTCGCCGCGATCGGGCGGCTCTTCGTTATTAATCAGCCGAAAGATAGTGGTTTTACCCGACCCGTTTCGGCCCACGAGCCCGACATGCTCGCCCGGATTGATTTGCAGCGAGGCGCCACGCAAGACATCCTGGGTGCCATAAGACTTACATACCTCTGAAAGACGAAACAACATTTTCCTGGCTGCGATTAGCGAACCTTGTGGTAATTCATGACGGAAAGCGATAACAAGTTCATACACCCCAAAAAACGGGTGCGGAGCTTACTAAGCCTCCCACACCCGCGCAAACCTCTTAACAAAACCTAGGGCTTCGTTGAAGTTATAGCCTTTGGACTCGTCGCCGCAGCCGGTGAAGCTGTCGTCGCTGGAGCAGTTGGCCGCGGAGTCGCGGCCGCAGTGCTGGCGGACGGAGAAGCAACAGCGCCGGTCGATGCGGGCCTTAGCCCGAGGTTGCTCGGGTTGTTGAGCATTGTGCTCGCCAGGTTGTTGACGATCTTGGCATCGTTCATTGCGACCTCAACGAGGGCCGCGTTTAGGATGTCCGACCGCTGTTTTATGAGTGCTTGAGTAATTTGCTGGCGAATGCCAGGACTTTCAAGCGTAAGGTTCTCCGTCTGCAATCGTTTGTCTTCAAGTTTGAAGACGTACCATTTGCCGCTATTGAATCGAATTGGCTCAGTTCTATCACCAGCCTGCATGGTAAAGAACCTGCTAACCAGTTCCGGTGGAAATCCGTTCTGCTTAAGATCGTCTTCCGTGGCAAAACCAATGTCGCCGCCACGCGGAACACTATTGGCATCCTCGCTCTTTGCTCGGGCCACGGTAGCGAAGTCCGCACCGCCTTTGAGCTGTTGATTGATGTCGTCGATCTTCAACTTGGCTTCCGCATCGCTTTTCGCATCGTTCTGTGTAATGCCCTGACTACTGTTATCTGCCGGGTCAACCGCAATCATCGCGAGGGCGACGCCGCGAGCACTCACAAACCTTTCCCGATTGCCGTTGTAGAAGTCCTCAACCTCTTTATCGTTCACCGTGATCTTGGAGTTGTACTTGTCCTGAAGTTTCTTGATGGCAATATCTTTTCGCGCTTCTTCGCGCAACGTCTCCATGGTCATATTCTGGGCGGCCAGGCTCTTTTGGAAATCGTCATCAGTCATGCCGCCTTGCTGCTTCTGCTGGTTTATGATTGCCGTAATCTCATCTTCCGTGGGCAACAGCTTCTCCCGGTCCGCGCGCTGAAAGAGGACTTCCCTTTGGATCAAGTTGCCAAGCATTTGCAGCCGCGCCTGGGCCAGTTCGAGCTGCGAAAGTTGCGCCTGCTTGCCGCCGGATTGCTGACTCACGCCTCGCTCAACCTCAGCCAGCATGATGTTTTTTCCGTTGACCGTAGCCGCGACCGTGTTGTCCTTATTGTCGGAGCCTCCGCCACTGCTGCATGCTCCCAAGGCAAGGAGAATCATCGTTAATATCGTTGCTGTAATAGTTAGTTTTGCCGTTCTTTGCACTTTAGATTGTTGCTCCTTTAAAAAATTGCTTACCATGGCCAGGTCGTGCTTGCTTGACGATCTGGAAAACCGTTTGTTATAAATTGCGTTTCAATTATTGCCCATTACTCAGTCTATGAGCCTGCGGCAATCATTCAAGCTCTGGAGGTATCATCAAAATTATGGCTAAACGTTGCGAAGTCTGCGGTAAAGGCCCTCAATTTGGAAACAATGTTTCCCATGCAAACAATCGAACGCCACGGCGGTTTAATCCAAATCTGCAATCAATTCGAGTACAACTGCCACAAGGTGGCGCTCAACGAATGAAAGTCTGTACGAGTTGCATTAAAGCCGGAAAAATCGCTAAAGCCGCGTAGCTTCGGCTTCTACCACCAATCAAATCGCCCGGTGCTGGGTTTACTGCCCGCACCGGTTTTTTGTTGCCAATTCTTACGAGGCCAGCGCAATCGCTTCAATTTCTACCCGCGCATCGCGCGGCAACCGGGCGGCCTGGACTGTAGCGCGGGCAGGTGGCTCTTCCTTGAAAAACCGACCGTAAACCTCATTCATCGCGCCGAATTCCTGCATATCAACCAAAAATACTGTGGTTTTTACCACACGGTCGAGGCCGCTACCGGCAGCGTCAAGCACGGAGGCCAGGTTTTTCAAGACCTGCTCCGTCTGCTCTTCGATGCCTCCCGGAACAAATTGACCGGTTTGTGGATCGATCGGGATCTGGCCGGACGCGAATACCATCCCGTTGCTCTTAACGGCCTGCGAATAGGGTCCGATGGCTCGGGGAGCATGCTCCGTTTGGATGATCTCCTTCACAGTCGCGGTAGCCTCTTTTTTAGTTGTGCAAACAAAGGCGGGATTCTATCAAAGCGCTCAGAAAAGGGCAAAGTTGCTGGGGTTGCTCATCAGACGGCGCCCTGCATTCGCTCCACGTCCAAAACGCCCGGCACACCCTTAATGGAGTTAATCACCTTATCCAGGTGCTTGACGTCAAAGACCTCCACGGTCACCTCGACATGTCCCTTCTCGTCAGAACCTACAGAGGCACGCGCGTCGCGAATTCCGGTTTTCATGTCCGAAATTGCGCCGGTGATGCCGGCAATCATGCCGGTGCGATTCTCAGTCACAGCGAGCAGCTTAACCGCGTAAGCCGTCTTTTCAGGCCGGCCGGCCCACTCAACTTCGACAATTCGTTCCCGGTTAATCATTAGCGAGGCGACGTTCTTGCAACGCTTTTCATGAACGGCAACGCCTTTTCCGCGAGTGACGTAACCAACGATTTCCTCACCATGAAGCGGGTTGCAGCAGCGGGCGCGCGTGACCATCAGATCGTCCACGCCGCGAACAACGATCGAATCGTCACCCAGGCGAATAAGCCGCTTGACCGCGCGGACACCGCTGCGCAAGCGCGACTCTTTTTGTTTGTCGAGCTGCTCAAACTGCTCGGCGCCAAGATATTTTGCAATCACATTGCGCGGAATAAGCTTGCCGTAGCCGATGCCCGCCAAAAGGTCTTCCACGCGTCCATAACCGTATTCGCTGGCGACGCGTTTCATTTCATTGTCGCTATCGCCAAACAGTTTTTTTGCTGAAAGTTGAAATCTTGCGGCCTCTTTCTCGAATAGTTTGCGGCCAATGTCGATCGACTCCGCTCGCTGCTGCTCGGCCACCCAGTGGCGCACTCTATTTTTGGCGCGAGACGTTACGATGAAGTTGAGCCAGTCGCGTGACGGGTGGGAATTCGCGGACGTCAGAATCTCAACTACATCTCCATTTTGTATCTGGTTGCGCAACGGGACGATTCGACCATTGATGCGCGCGCCGGTGCAGGTGTTTCCAACTTCTGAGTGGATCATGTAGGCAAAGTCGACGGGAGTTGCACCCCGAGGTAACTGAATGACCTTCCCCATCGGCGTGAAGGCGTAGACGTCCTTGGGATAAAGATCCAGCTTCAACGAATCCAGAAAGTCGCGCGAATCTTTTACTTCCTGGGTCCACTCAACCAGAGAACGCAAAGCCTGGAAAGCATTGTCATCATCCCGTGCGCCGCGGTTTCCTTCCTTGTATTTCCAGTGTGCCGCGACGCCTTCCTCCGCGATCTGGTGCATGTCCTCAGTGCGGATTTGTACTTCGAAAGACTGCGCGTCAGAACCAATCACTGATGTATGAAGTGACTGGTAAAGATTGTCTCGTGGAGTAGCAATCCAATCTTTGATGCGCCCCGGTACCGGCCGCCAGGTGTTATGGATTACGCCCAGGGCCGCGTAACAATGTCGCACCTCGTTTGGAGTGATCACTCGCGCTGCAACGAGATCGTAAACTTGATCCA
Organism: Pyrinomonadaceae bacterium; assembly: GCA_041493085.1. Classification (GTDB taxonomy): domain Bacteria; phylum Acidobacteriota; class Blastocatellia; order Pyrinomonadales; family Pyrinomonadaceae; genus PSRF01. The sequence continues at coordinate 5,095 of JBGPYG010000022.1, forward strand.
ACTCGATCTTTTGGCTCTTGAGTTTTTTCCAAATTGAGTAAAGCCGCTTCACGCGACCTTCAACACGAACGAAAGGTACCTCGGCTTCGTTCATCTTTGCTTCAATTCGTTCGGTCACCCCACTAAGGAAGGCTTCATTCTCCGCACGGCGCTTTTCAAGTTGTTCTGCCAGCTCGCGGTAGTCCTCCGGATGCAGATGTCGAAACGCGAGATCCTCAAGCTCGCCGCGCAGTTTACCCATGCCCAGGCGGTGAGCGATGGGGGCAAAGATCTCCATGGTTTCTTCGGCAATGCGCTTTCGCTTTTCCGGATTGAGGTATTGCAGGGTGCGCATATTGTGAAGGCGGTCAGCCAACTTAACAAGTACGATGCGCACATCGTCGACCATGGCAAGCAGCATCTTGCGTACGTTTTCTGCCTGCTGTTCTTCACGAGAGATATTACTAATCTGAGCGATCTTAGTGAGCCCGTCGACGAGATGGGCAATCTCTTCTCCAAAATATCTGCGTATGGTGTCGAGGTCGACCAGCGTGTCTTCGACGACGTCGTGAAGCAGGCCGGTCGCCACTGACACCTCGTCCAGTTTCATATTGGCGAGGATGTTTGCCACCTCGAGGGGGTGTACCAGGTACGACTCGCCCGAGGCGCGCTTTTGACCCTTGTGCTCTCTGGCGGAGAACAAGTAAGCGCGACGCAGCAGATCGAGATTCGCTTGCGGGTGATTACGCGCGACGTTCTCGACGATTTCTTCAATTCGAATCATCTGGTTGTAGTCGCTCTATCGTGATCGAGATTAGAAAAACGAGCGAGTGCGTCGAGTATAACAAAAAGGGGATGCCCGACCCGAAAGTCGAGCATCACTTGGTCGCGAATGCCCATCGGTTTGGGGAGACAGGCACGGTTAGCGAGGGGTATTGGGGAAAATAGATCTGAGGATTTAAGAGACTGCAGTACCCATAGCAATTATCTAGCGCTTCGCAGGCGAGGCTGCCTTCTTGGCTTCCTCTTCTTCCTTCTTCTTTTGATTTGCCTCACTCAAAGCGCTGGTGCGTTTTTGAGCTTCCTCACGCTGTTTGTCCAACTGAGTTTTCTGATCCGTCTTGCCGTCCATCTCTGCGAGTTTTGAGGCTTCGATCAAGAGGTTGGTCTTGTAGGACCAGGCTGATTCACTATTTGGATCAAGCTTGATGGCGTTTTCGATTTCCTCGAGCCCGCGTTTTACGCATGCTTGTGCCGAATCGAAATCTTTCTGTTGCGCGGGCTTCTTATAGGAAACTGTAGCTCGGTTGCCCGCCGAGAGCGCGGTCGTCTTGTTAGTTGGAAGTTCCGTAATCTTGAAGGAGCAATCCCAGTCCTTGCTTGCCAGGATGGTGTAGGCCTCGGCGCGTTTCGCCGGCTCACCACTGGAGTCATTCGCTCGAGCAGAAATCCAGGAGCGCAATTTGTCCTCGTCTTTGGTCGCACCGTAAAGGTAAGCAATCGCCTTGTAGGCTTCTTCGCTCTTCGGATCTCTTGCCAGGATATTCTGATACGCCTGGATTGCCTCGTTGGCCTTCGCCATGTTTTCGGGAGCTTGAACGCCTGGACGAAACTGCGCGTGAATCGTACGGGCAATGAATAGAGGCGCGGTTTTGCTGTCAGGATCAAGTTCGAGGGCTCGCCTTGAATACTGCTCGGCCTCCTCAAAATGTCCTTCATGATAAGCGCGGGCAGCTTCATTCAACTGATTCTTCGCCCGTATTCGATTGATCAATCCACAACCAGAGGTCGTGAAAACGAGAATCGCCAACGCTATGGCGATTCTAGTTTGAGAGAGTTTCATTTATCGGTAGCTCCATCTAAAGTGATTGGGCCCAACACCAACTGGGGTCTAGAGCTGTTCGAACGCTTTGGGGCCAGTAACAATTCTATTGAGGCAGATCGTCTACTTGCAGTCCGACCGGATTTGCGCCGGCACCTTTGATCGCATCGATTACCTTAACGACGTCACCATACTTTATCGATCTCGGGGCCTTCACAAAAACTGTCTTTTCTATTCGATCTCCTTCGGGTACATCGGTGCGCGTCTCCATCCCGACCTTGTAGGCGCGGGTCTCCTTGCGCTGCTGGAATAGCTGAAGGAGCTTTTGGCTCAAGGGAGCTGTGTCGTTAACAGAGCCTATACTGTCCTGGTTCAGCTTTAACTGAAGATCGTTGGAGATTGAAACGACGAGCGTCAGAGGGTTGGGTTTCAACTGGCTTAAGTCTTCGTTTGGATCCCTTTGGGTAGGAATATCTGCCTGGAAGCGGCTGGGTTTGAGCGGCGTGATCACCATGAAGATGATTAGCATCACCAAAAGCACGTCGATGAGAGGGGTCACGTTAATATACGGAACCGCTTTCGACTTACCACCACTTGAACTTGCCATTCCCATGATTTTACTCCTTCAAAAGAGACCTGCAACCACTCACCAAAATCCGTATTAGGCAGGTTTAGCGGGCGCTGCCTCTCCGCCCTTTTTCTTATCGGCGACCAATCCTATCTTGTCCACGCCTAAGGCCCTGACTTCGTTGATGATGTTGACTACATCTCCATAACTGACGCCCACACCGCTCTTGATGTAAACAACCTTATCTTCTTCCTTCTTGATGTTCCCCAACATCTTCTCGACCTTATCTTTGAGCTGCTCCTTGGTAATTCTGTCCTTACCAAGGTAGTACTCCCCATCATTCGGGATAGCAATGACAATCGAATTGTCCTTGATAATCCTCTGGTCTTCCTCGGGGTTCTTGAGATCCTTCGGCAGATTGACCGTGACGCCGTGCTGCAACATGGGTGTGACTACCATGAAGATAATCAACAGGACCAACATGATGTCGACCATAGGGGTGACATTAATTTCCGATGTGAAGCCGCTGCCTCCACCTGCTGCCATTCCCATAACTAAATCTCCTTTGAACTACCGACGCGTCACTTTCCAATAATCCCTGGTGGGACCCAAAAGCCCCACCTGCTCTCCGCTTGACTCCGCGTTAAGCCTTCAATTTCTTCGTGCTGTTCTTGATAAAGTAATCAACCAGTTCAGAAGCCGAGTTATCCATTTCAACAATGAAGCCATCGACTTTGCCGGTGAAGTAGTTGAATAACCATACCGCCGGAACCGCGACGAGCAATCCCAGAGCGGTAGTAAAGAGCGCCTCAGAAATACCACTGGCCACCGCGCCGATGCCCGCCTGCCCGGCGTCACCCATCGCGCTGAAGGCGTTAATAATTCCGAACACAGTGCCGAACAGCCCCACGAAGGGAGCGGTTGACCCGATTGTCGCCAGGCCCGACAAGCCGCGCTTAAATTCGGCCGTCTTAATCGCAATGGCTCGTTGCAGAGCGCGCTTCGAAGCCTCGATTTCATCGCCTGATATGTCAGACGATCCTTCGTGAGCGCGAAACTCCTGCAGACCACTGCTCACCACCATCGCCAGGTGCGACTTGCGGTGCTTATCGCTGATATTGATCGCTTCCTCGATGCGATCATTCTTCAGGGCCTGGGCAACGCGCGGCGCAAATTCGCGCGACTGCTTCTTGGCCGCCGTATACGTCAAGTAGCGTTCCACCATGATGGCAATCGAATAGACTGACATGATCAGTAGAACGATTACCACGCAAATAGCGACGGCGCCCATACTCTTAATCATAGCCATTGGAGAAAAGTGATTCACTCCAGGCGTTGGCGAAGCGGCAGCTTCTGCCGCCTGCCACATGTAAACCATCAAGCCAAACGCTTTCGTTCCTAGAAGACTGGTTAGAATAGTCACGGTAAACCCTCCAAAAGGTTTTTCTTACATTGAGAGCTCGCAGGGAACCCGCAGAATGAGCCCGCAGAGGCTCGCACGGCGCTGAACCTCCACAGTTTATTGAGCCACGAAATTGTACGTGATGACACCTGTCACCTTAACGGGCTGCCCCGATAACTTTGTAGGCGAAAACCTCGCCCCGCGCGCAGCCGCTACGGCGACCGCCTGCAGAAGTGGATGGCCAGATACTGCGTGTGCGGAGATCACGGCTCCGTTCTCGTCGATTGTCACTTGAACGACCACCGTCCCCGACGCGTGGGCTTGTCTGGCTATCGGCGGATACACAGGTTTCGGCAGACTGATAGCTTTCCCGTTAAGCACGCCACCTGAGATGGGCGCTCGGGGAGGAGTCGGTTTTGGCGGCGGTGGTGGCGGCTCCTCGGAGATGTTCACCTTGGTCGGCCCAGTCGCGGTGCCTAGTCCAGTACCCGGACCGGAGGGCAGAGGAACAGCTGCATTCGAGGACTCGGTGCCAATTACTGTGGTAACGCCACGTCTCACCGGCGGAATGTCGCTGGCCTTCGCGGAAACCTCTTTGGGGGCAACGCGAGATTCCGTAACATCCGCAATCAGTGCTTTACGGACGTCCACATTCTGCTCCTGCTTCTGTGGCTTGGCCTCTTGAGGCTTAACCTCATTCTGTGGCACCGGCACAGGCGCTACCAACGTCGTCAGTTCCAGATCCTGACTATCGAGGTTAGCTACTGTGTACCAGATGCTGCCCACCAGGAATGCGGTACCGAGGACTACGTAGATAGCCACCGTGCCCATAATGAATGAGCCTTTTCGCGACAGGTCTTGTTTGTGCGAACCAGACTCTACAAGGTTATCGAACATTTTTATCCTCCCTATTCCGGTGCCAAATGGATCAGGGGTGCAAAATACTCTCGATACAGATTAATTGCTTCTCAAACGTCGATCTTCCATCCCGCCTGAGTCGTTACAAATGAAGGGGGAAACCGCAGCTCAATGATCTTGAACATTTCGAGTTCAAAGAAAAGCCGCAATGCGAGAAAAAACTCGCCAGCCCTCCTCAACAGACTGCCGCACACCCAACCTTCGCTTAACAATGCGGGTCGACTCTTGAGTATTTAATTGGCCAGCAACGGCAGCAGTCTATGCCGCATCGCGCGGCAAAGTCAAGAGCAAATTTAAGTTAAGAAATGCGAAAACACCGTATTCGTCCACGGTCTTGCAATGAAGATATCTAAGCGCCCCCAGCTCCGCGCGAGCGCTTGCCGGCGCCGCTGGCCAAAGGTTCGCGCTTTGGTCCGCCCGCCACCCGCGGCGACCTTGGCTCCGTGCGGTTCGCCGCCGTCGCCGAGGCCCTGTTCGCAAGGTCCAGACGCTGTTCCCACCAAACCATGATCGGACTGGCGATAGCAACTGATGAATACGTTCCGAAGGTAATACCAATCAACAGCGCCAGCGAAAAGCCGCGCAGCACTTCCCCGCCAAACAGAACCATCGAGAGCACAGAGAGAAAAACCAGGCCCGAGGTTATGACTGTTCGAGAGAGCGTTTGGTTGATGGAGTCGTTCGTGATCTTGTAGAGCGATTCGCGCCGATGCAAACGGCGGTTTTCACGTATACGATCGAAAACCACGATCGTGTCGTTGACGGAAAATCCGACCAGAGTCAGCAGCGCCGCAATGACCGTCAAACTCACTTCCCACTGAAAAATCGAAAAGAATCCTAACGTTACCAGCACGTCGTGAAACACCGCGATCACAGCCGCCGCGCCGTAAGTCCACTCGAACCGGAAGGCTATGTACAGAAGGATGCCCACCAACGCCGCTAATGTTACGGCGATAGCCTTGTTGCGAAGTTGGGCTCCCGCCACGGCGCCCACGGCATCTGTACCTATGATCTTGTAGGCGGCGTTTGGATCAGAGCTCAGATCGTCCTGTGGTTGCGCCTCCGGACCAAAAGTATTCAGTGCGCCCCTAACTGTCGTTCGCCCGGCGTCTACCTGGGCTTGCGATTCTGGACCACCACCCGCACCTTCAAGTGGAAGCTTTATCAGGACCGTATCGGGTTTGTCGGTTACCGGCTGGATGATTGCGTCCCTGGCCCCAATCTTGGCCAGGGCATCGCGAATCGCTTCCGCCGACGGGCGCTGCTTGAACTTCGCGGTGACAACAGTTCCACCTTTGAAGTCGACGCCGAGGTTAAACGCTTCGGTGCCGTTCGGATGTTTCCACTGCCGGAAAACAGCGGAGCTAAGCCCTGCGAGCATCAGTAGGATGGAAACAGCGATGAACTTGCGGCGATTTGCCAGCCAGTCAATCCTTACGTCTTTAAAAAATTGAATCATAATTACCAGTCAGCGAGTTGAGGCACTTGAGTCAAACAACCCCACTGCCGCTGCGCTTTATATACTTAACGATTCCAACTTCCGCTTGCGACTCAACTCCCACATGAAAATCGTTCTCGAGACGTAGACTGCGGAGAAAAGATTTATCAACAAGCCCAGAACCAGCGTGACAGCGAAGCCGCGCAGCGGCCCGGTGCCAAACACAAACAGAAACAACGAGGAAATAATGGTAGTAACGTGCGTGTCGATAATCGTCACAAACGCCCGCGCGAACCCCTGTTCAACTGCCGATGGGATCGTTTTGCCGGTTCTCAATTCTTCGCGAATACGTTCGAAGATGAGCACATTAGAGTCGACCGCCATGCCTATTGTCAGAATGATGCCCGCTATTCCCGGGAGGGTTAGGGTCGCCTGGAAAAGAATCAAAGCCGCAAGCATCAGAATCATGTTCAGCATCAACGCTACGACAGCGTTCACGCCGGCGCCGCGGTAATAAACAAGCATGAAAACTACCACCAGAATCAAACCAACTCCGGAAGCCCTAACACCCGAGCGTATGGAATCGGCTCCCAGGCTTGGTCCCACAGTGCGCTCTTCCATGTATTCAATTGGCGCTGGCAAAGCGCCCGATCTCAAAGTGAGGGCCAGATCGTCCGCAGACTGTTTAGTGAACCGGCCTGAGATTTCTCCCTGATCGGAAATCTGCGACTTGATGTAGGCTACAGATTTGACCTCGTCGTTCAAAACTACGCCCATATACTCATTGATATTGGCACCGGTCCAGGTACCGAACTTATCAGCGCCAGACGGCTTCAGGGCAAAAGCAATTTGATAATCGTCTGCACCGGCCCGCGACTGGGTGGCGGATGCATTACGCAGTTCGCTGCCATCAACCACTGCCGGCGACTCGACCACTACCCATCTCTTCTGCTTCTGCGCCGCGTCTGTAGAAGGTTGGCCCCCCGCGGTCGTCGGCTCATTTCGTTCAGCATAAGGCAACACGCGACGATTTGTCGGAACTGTGCCGCCAAGCGAGGACTTCGCCTCCTCCTCGCTGTTGTAAGTTTGCACCGACTGAGGGCTTGGAGGACTAACGACGTGCACCAGCTCGAGCTTCGATTCGGCCTTCAACAGTTGCTTCACGCGTTCCGGGTCCTGGATGCCTGGCATTTGCACCAAAATCTGATGGGAAGTCTGCGAGCCGTGGCGCTGCACCAGCGGCTCTGCCACTCCGACTGCGTCCAAACGGCTTTCAACAATTCGCTGCGCTTGGTCGGTGGCCTGCTCCGCCAGTTTGGCCTGCGAGGCGGCCGGCAACGTCCAGACGACAGTGTTGCCGCTGGTCGAGGCCGTAAAATCGGAAAGATCTACCTTCTTCTTTACTGCTTCTTCTATCTCCGCAAACTTCGCCGGGTCAGTAGCCTCGAGAATGATCCGATAGTTGCCTCCGGTTGTTTCCGCTTTGACTTCCTTCACGGGCAAGCCGGCGTCTTTGGCCGCCTTCTCGATGGCGTTGGCATCGGCGAGCGTGAGATTTTTCAGAACCTCATCCGTCTTTACGCGCATCACCAGATGCGTGCCACCTTTGAGATCGAGCCCCAAATGAATGTTTGCTGCCAGGGTGCCTTTGATTCCAGACCAGGTGAAGTCGTGGAGCGTTGGACGACGACGTGGGCCGATAACAATGTAAAAACCGGCGAGGGTAACCAGGACAATTATGATTGTACGCTGAAGGAGGTTCTTCTTTTTCATCACAAAGAAATCTTGACTAAGTTCTAAAGCGCGGCCGTTATTTCTTCTCTTCCTCTGCGATACCAGCAACCGCAGACCGCGAAATTTCGAGTATCGATTTTTCCGCACTCCGGATAAGGAAACTCGTGTCCCGCACGGTGGTTATCGTTCCGATTACTCCGCCGGTAGTGACGACACGGTCGCCAGCCTTCAGTTGGGAGATCGTCTGTTGCAATTCTCGCTGCCGCTTTTGTTGCGGTCGGATGAGCAGCATGTAGAAGACCCCTATGATCAGGAGCATCGGGACCAACCCGCCAAGAGTCCCCAAGCCGCCTTGAAATATCATTAAGAAAGTTGTCATCAAATAGTTAGCTGCCTTTGACTAGCTTTTAGTCGGCCAGGATTCTCCCAATACGACCCCCATACCTAAGTACCGTTGAGCGCTTTGTCTTGCTCGTATGCGTTCAGCCCCTCGGTGAACTCTCGTCGAAATTTGGTGAAATAGCCAGACCGGATAGATTGCCTCACGCGTCGCATAGTGTCAAGGAAGAAGGCCAAATTGTGGTGCGTCAGCAAAACACTCGCGAGCAGTTCGCCCGCGAGGTAGAGGTGACGAAGATAGGCGCGGGAGTGTCGCTTGCAAACTGAGCACTGGCACGACTCATCTAACGGTTTCGTGTCCACAGCCCACTGGGCGTTCTTCACGTTCATCTTCCCACGGGACGTGAACGCCTGGCCCGTTCTCCCGTTTCTGGTAGGCAGCACACAGTCAAACATGTCAACGCCTCGCGCTACGGCTTCGACCAGATCCTCCGGCGTTCCCACTCCCATCAAATACCGCGGCCGGTCGGCCGGCAGCTCCGGGGCAATATCCGTAACTACCCGCCACATGACGGTCTTCTCTTCCCCCACGCTCAGTCCACCGAGGGCATAACCGTCAAAACCTATTTCGGTTGTGCGATGCAGGCTTTCACGTCTTAAGTCCAGATGTGATCCGCCCTGAACGATGCCAAACAAAGCCTGCGCGCCGCTAATGGCGCCAGTAGCTTCCGTCCGTCCTGCATCCAAAGCCTGCGACTGCAAACTGTCAAACTCGGTGCGCGAGCGCTTTGCCCAGCGAGCGGTTAGCTCCATGCTCACTCGCGCCACCTCAGGCGTTGCGTCTCCAGCCGCACACTCATCGAACGCCATCACGATTTCAGCGCCCAACGCCGCCTGAACATCCATGGAAACCTCCGGCGACAAAAACTGCATACTGCCGTCAAGGTGCGAACGAAAGCGAGCACCCTCTTCGGTAATTTTCCGCAACGCCCCTAAACTCCAAACCTGAAAGCCACCAGAATCGGTAAGCATTGCTCGTTGCCAGCCGCTGAATCGATGCAGCCCGCCACACTTTCGTATTACCTCAACCCCGGGCCGCAGCCAGAGATGATAGGTGTTGCTGAGAATGATGCGCGCGTCGAGTTCTTCTTCGAGGGCTTCGAAGCGCATTCCCTTAACCGTTCCGGCTGTGCCGACGGGCATGAAGACCGGAGTCTCGATGATTCCCCGGCGCGTGGTTAGCGATCCCGCACGCGCCTCACCGTCGCGGGCAAACACTTCGAAAGTGATCGGAGGCTTGTCAACCATTATCAAACAAACCTATATGATTATAGTGTCTTCGACGCGTAGCGTCGAAAGTAACTTGATCAGAGCTTCTTATAATAAGTCCGACTTACTTCTTCCGGCGCTTCTTGTGCTTCTCGATGATCCGTAGCGGGGTCGCAAAGAAATCGAATTCTTCGCGCAAACGATTCTGCAAATACCGCACGTAAGAAAAATGTAGTCCGGATTTGCCGCCGCCGGAGGTGAACAGCACAAACGTCGGCGGCCGCACGCTGACCTGCGTCATGTATTGCACATGCAGCCTCGAAAGCCCGCCCTTAACCGGCGCCGGCGCGCTGCCGCCGCGTGGCTGCGAAACCGCCGCTTCGAAAAACGCGTTGAGCTGCGACGTGGGAATGCGCCGGTTGCGTGCTTCGTTAGCGTGCACCGCAAGGGGCAGGAGATTCTCCACGCGTTGGCTGGTTAACGCGGAGATCATAACCATCGGGGCCCACTCAAGGAATTTCATTTTCTCGCGGACCTTCCGCTCAAATTGCATCGACGTGCTCGTCTCTTTGTTCTTCACCGCATCCCACTTGTTGCACGCGATAATGATTGAGCAGCCGGCGTCGTGGGCGTAGCCGGCGATGTGCGCGTCAAGCGCAGTAGGTCCCTCTTCGGCGTCAATTAGGACGATCGCCACGTCAGCGCGGGCCAGGCTCTTCATGGCCATTACGACAGAAAGCTTCTCGGCCGTCTCGCCCGTCTTGCCCTTGCGACGAATTCCAGCGGTATCAATCAGGCGAAACTTTTGGTCGGGTGTGGTCAGCAGCGTATCAATAGCATCGCGCGTTGTTCCGGGCACCGGCGAGACGATCACACGCTCTTCCCCAATTAGTCGATTCAGCAAGGATGACTTCCCTACGTTTGGGCGGCCGATGATTGCTAAGCGGAGCTCGCGCTGCTCCTTAGAACTATCTGAGATCTCAGATCTCAAATTTGAGATCTCAGTCTCGTATTTCAGATCCTTTACCAGCGCATCGAGCAATTCGCCGAGTCCAATTCCCTGCTCCGCCGAGACTGGGAAAACTTCTTCAAAGCCGAAGCGGTAAAACTCCCCGGCCTCCGCCTCAACTCGCGCGGCTTCCGACTTGTTCGCCGCCACTAACACTCGCTTGCCCGTCGCGCGCAGCAGTCTCGCCAACTCTTCATCGAGCGGCGTCAGGCCCAGGCGCGCATCAACCACCCAGATGATTGCCTGCGCATCATCGATCGCGAAGCCGGCCTGTTTGAAAATATTGGCGGGGATGATCGCGTCGTCGTCGGGAATGATTCCGCCAGTATCGACGATCGCAAAGCGCGAGCCCGCCCACTCGACTTCGCCGTAAATGCGATCGCGCGTAATGCCCGGCTCGTCGCCGACAATCGAACGCCGCTGACCAATCAGGCGGTTAAATAGCGTGGACTTGCCGACATTCGGCTGCCCCACGACCGCCACCAACGGGAGCGCCGGCGGCGTCGCAGTCACCGCTTGTTCAGTTTCTTTTGCAGCTTCGACAGTCATTTATATAAGCTCGACAAACTTCATTTGGTCGCGAACAAACGAAAACTCCATGAAAATCCGCGACAAATTGAAGTTTGTCGAACCCACCCGAGTTTGGTTTGATGAACTAACGGTAGGGCAACCAGCGGGAATATGCCAGCGGCCATGCGGTCTCAACAAGAACCGACGAGCAGAATTCTGGACAGAAGATAACGGGCGCGGTAGATTCTTCAGGCGTCCTATTATTATTGGGTCGCTTAGCCACAAAGCTGCAGCGCATCGGCGTCTGAGTAAGGAGATCACATGGCAAGCACAAATGACTTCGGCCTTTCCGCGATAGAGCAAATCGCGGTCAACGCGCACGATCTCGATCGGGCGGTCGAGTTCTATCGCGACAAACTGGGAATGAAGCACCTTTTCACCGTGCCGCCGAATTTGGCTTTCTTCGATTGCGCTGGTATCAGGCTGATGCTATCACTTCCCGCGAAACCGGAGTTTGATCATCCCAGCTCGATTATTTACTTTAAGGTGGACGATATTCAGCAAGCAGCTCAAACTCTTTCCGAGCGCGGTGTTCATTTTGAGGAACAGCCTATCTTTGTCGCCGATATGGGCACGTACGATTTGTGGCTAGCCTCCTTCCGCGACTCGGAGAACAATCTGCTGGCGTTGATGGGTCACGTCGCGAAAAAGTAATAGCGAGAGAGTATCAAATTCTCTGAAGTGATAAACGGAGGCACCGATGAATCGTAGGAAGTTCTTGGAAACGAGCGCCCTGGGTTATGCGCTGGCAATCACTCAACCTGCTTCGGCAATCGCCGCCAGAGATTTTTCACCTGACCATCTCCCCTCGCCGCCCAAAGATTTCGAGCTCGAGGAGATCACGATTACTGAGCTACAGGACGGCATGAAGTCTGGAAGATTTACTGCGCGCTCGCTCGTGAAGAAGTACCTCGATCGCATCGATGACATCGACAAGCACGGTCCGGCGATAAACTCTGTAATTGAGATAAACCCCGATGCGATCTCGATTGCTGAAGGGCTCGATCGCGAACGCAAGGAAAAGGGAGCACGCGGGCCGCTTCACGGAATCCCAATCCTTATTAAGGACAATATCGATACTGCCGATCGCATGATGACCACTGCGGGGTCGCTTGCTCTCGTTGGATCCCGGCCAGCTCAGGATGCTTTCGTTGCGAAGAAGTTGCGTGAAGCGGGCGCGGTAATTTTAGGGAAGACGAACCTTAGCGAGTGGGCAAACTTTCGCTCCAGCCATTCGACCAGCGGTTGGAGCGGACGTGGCGGGCAAACGAGAAACCCCTATGTGCTCGATCGCAACGCTTGCGGTTCGAGTTCCGGGTCAGGCGCCGCACTGTCAGCAAACCTTTGCGCCATCGCTGTCGGCACCGAAACCGATGGCTCGGTTGTTTGTCCCGCGTCTACCAACTCATTGGTGGGGATTAAACCAACAGTTGGACTCATCAGCCGCTCGGGCATCATTCCCATTTCCCATAGCCAGGATACCGCCGGTCCGATGGCGCGGACGGTGAGCGACGCGGCAATCCTGCTTGGCGCTTTGACAGGAATCGACCCGCACGACGCTGCGACGAAAACGCAGAGGTCGTTTACGGATTACTCGCGGTTCCTTGATAAGGGCGGTCTCAAGGGAGCACGCCTGGGTGTCGCGCGGAAATATTTTGGTTTCAATGATCGCGTGGATAAGTTGATGAACGATCTCATTGTCGAGATGAAAAAGCTTGGCGCCGTCATCATTGACCCGGCAGACATCCCAACTTCAGGAAAGTTTGACGACTCAGAGCTTGAGGTTTTGTTGTACGAGTTCAAGGCCGACCTAAATATTTACTTAGGACGACTCGGTGCCAGCTCGCCGGTTCATTCACTGAAGGAGGTCATCGAGTTTAACGAAAAGAATCGCGATCGCGAGATGCCTTACTTTGGTCAAGACCTTTTTATCAAAGCTGAGGCCAAAGGTCCGCTCACTGAAAAGAAATATCGTCAGGCGCTCCAGAAGGATCAACTGCTTTCGCGGACACAGGGCATCGACTTCATAATGCGCAAACACCGGCTCGACGCGATGATCGCTCCAACCGGCGGACCGGCGTGGCCAACTGACTGGATTAACGGTGACCACTTTACCGGCGGCTATTCATCCGCCTCGGCAGTCGCCGGCTATCCACACATCACAGTTCCAGCCGGCTACGTTTTTGGTCTGCCCGTCGGTATCTCATTCTTCGGCGCTGCCTGGAGCGAACCGAAACTAATCCAATATGCCTATGCTTTTGAGCAGGCCACAAAGCTCAGGCAAGCGCCTCGCTTTTTGCGTGCCCCGGAATTCCAAGCGTGATGGCGATGAATAGAATCCACGTAACACTTCTCCTGGCTGTGCTTGTGCTCCTCGCCACAGGTTCGAGCTCTTCCGTCAGAGCGCAGCCGGGCAAAAGGTTCCAGGGCGAATGGGAGTGGGCCGTGTATGCGAGTCGCCTACGACCGCGATGAATAAATGAGGAGCAGCGAAGGAGAGGGTTGCGGCTTCGCCGCCTGATGTGCGGAAGGGCTCCGCCCTTCCGTGCAACATTCTTCCCGATTTGAGGCTCCGCCTCGCACCAGCTTCGAGGCATAGCCTCTTGGAGGCTGCGAGTCTTCGGAAAGGCCGAGCCTTTCCGCACATCAAGCGGCAAAGCCGCAGAGGAAGCAGATGGCAAATAGAGCAGGCGAATCAAAAGGCCCGCGTATGAGCGACTCGGCCGTGAAAGCAAAAACCGGCAAGACCTGGAAAGAGTGGTTCGCGATTCTCGACAAGGCCGGCGCGAGCAAGATGAATCATCAGGAGATCGTCAAGTACCTCAACACGAAGCAAGGCCTCGGGCCATGGTGGCAGCAGATGGTGACTGTCACTTATGAACAGGTGCGCGGCCGGCGCGAGAAGCATCAGAAGCCCGATGGGTACCAAATCAGCCTGAGCCGCACGATACCATCTCCGCTGGCGAAACTCTTCAAGTCTTTTGCCAATGAGAAAGCAAGAGCCAGGTCGTAGTCCAACATAGCAAGCTCACGGATGCCAAAAAGTCCGCGAAGATGAAGGCCTACTGGGCCAAAGCCCTTGATCGACTGCGTGGCTCGTTGGAAAAGTAAGAACGCGAACACTGGGACCGCGGGCGTCTCGCCCGCTTCGTGGAATACCACGTTGTCCCAGTTGAGAGATTTAGTCGTAACTTGAGTGAACTCGTTGCTTGAAGCGGGCGGGACGCCCGCGGTCCCAGTAAAAAGGAGCCTCATGGCATCCTCGGTGACAAACACTTCAACTAAAACGGCCAGTCACCTGGAACTTGGTAGGCGCGGGGAAGAGCTCGCGGCCGCTTATCTGCAACAAGCTGGTTACCTAATCGTGGCCGCCAACTTCTCTGTTCCCGTCGGACGAAACAGAGTAGGCGCCGTCATCAATGTGGAAATTGATCTGGTGGCTTACGAAGGAGAGACGCTTTGTTTCATTGAGGTGAAGTCACGCGCCTCTGATTGGTTTGCGCCGCCTGAGGCCAACGTCGACCGGCGCAAGCAGCGCCAGATAGCCCGTGCTGCCCGCGCGTACAGACGCATGTTTGACCTCGGCGGAGCGCCTTACCGCTACGATGTAATTACAGTGATCCTGCCCGCTGAAGAAACGCGGCCGGGAGCCTGGGAGATTCAACTGCTGCGCAACTATTGGACGGAGGAAAAACTTAGAAAGCGAATGTGGTCAGGAACGTACTACGAATAAAGATTATCAGAACCGGAAGCGGTAGCGACCGGCTGCTCACATCAGAACCGGGAGCGGGTAGCGACTGGCTGCTCACATCAGAACCGGGAGCGGTAGCGACCGGCTGCTCACATCAGAACCGGGAGCGGTTCTATGAAAGGGCTGTCAAGAAAAAAGTTTCTCCCAAGCCGCCAATGAAGCTCTAGGCAGCTAGCCACTCAATA